>CAJPPS010000091.1 GCA_905372595.1 uncultured Capnocytophaga sp.
ATAAAATAGGCTTTTCATTCGATTGGAGTCGCGAAGTAAAAACTTCCGACCCCGACTACTATCGCCATACCCAGTGGATATTTATACAACTCTTCAACTCGTGGTATAACAAAGAAACTGACAAAGCAGAGCCTATAGAAACACTTATCGCTCTCTTTGAAAAACAAGGCAATAGCAAGGTAAATGCTGCTTGTGATGACGACACTCCTGCCTTCACTGCTGAAGAGTGGCGTGCTTTTTCATCAGAGCGACAACAACAAATCCTCCTCAAATACCGACTTACCTATTTGGCAGAGACCGAAGTAAACTGGTGTCCTGCCTTAGGAACTGTACTTGCCAATGATGAAATTGTCAATGGCGTATCCGAGCGTGGCGGTCACCCTGTTATTCGCAAGAAGATGACCCAATGGAGTATGCGCATCACCGCCTATGCCGAACGCCTTTTGCAAGGCTTAGACACCATCGATTGGAGTGAAAGCATCAAAGAAAGCCAACGCAACTGGATAGGAAAATCCGTAGGAGCCTCTATCGACTTTGTGCTCGCCTCCGGCGAGCACAAAGTCGAGGTCTTCACCACTCGCCCCGACACCCTCTTTGGCGTTACTTATCTTACCCTTGCCCCCGAACACCCCTTAGTATTGCAAATCACTACTGAGGAGCAACGTACTGAGGTAGAGGCTTATATAGCAGCTACTGCCAAACGTTCAGAGCGCGACCGTATGGCGGATACCAAAACTGTATCAGGCGCTTTCACAGGCGCGTATGCCCTCCACCCACTTACCGGCAAGCAAATCCCTATTTGGATAGGTGATTATGTATTGGCAAGCTATGGTACGGGGGCTGTTATGGCAGTGCCTGCTGGTGACGACCGCGATTATGCCTTTGCTAAACACTTCAAGGGCGCCAAAGGAATGCCCGAAGTGATTAACATCTTCGATAAAGATATTTCAGAAAATGCCTTTACCGACAAAGAGGGAATGACTTACCAAAACTCTGACATTCTCAATGGTTGCACTAACTTTAGCGAGGCAGTTGCCAAAGTGTTAGCAGCCTTAGAAGCCAGAGGAGCAGGCGAAGCCAAGGTGAATTACCGCCTCCGCGATGCTGTCTTCTCACGTCAGCGTTATTGGGGCGAACCTTTCCCAGTATACTATGAAAACGGCTTGCCACAGATGATAGGCGAGGAGCACCTCCCTATTCTCCTACCCGAAGTAGAGAAATACCTCCCTACCGAAGAGGGTAACCCACCGTTGGGCAACGCCACTGCTTGGGCGTGGGATACCGCAAACCACAAAGTAGTGAGCAACAAACTTATTGATAACCAAACCGTATTCCCGTTAGAATTGAATACGATGCCAGGTTGGGCGGGCTCTTCTTGGTATTGGTTGGAATATATGATGGAAAAAGACGTACGTGGAACCTTTCCTACTAAACCCGTAGTAGACTACTGGCAAAACGTAGATCTCTACGTAGGAGGTAGCGAACACGCCACAGGGCACCTTTTATACTCACGCTTCTGGAACAAATTCCTCAAAGACCGCGGTTTTGCTCCTACCGAAGAACCTTTCAAAAAACTGATTAATCAGGGTATGATATTGGGTATGAGTGCCTTTGCATACCGAGTGTTATGGGAAGTGAAAGATGAGCAAGGTAATGAAGTGAATTTAGTTGAAGTAAAAGAGCTTTCATCTAATAACTTTCCTCCTATATTTGTTTCAAAGAAATTCAAGGATGATAAGTTGGCGATTGTTTTATTAGAGAAGATTTTCCCTAAATATCCTCAATGGGTGGAGTTTATGAAAAAACTCTCAGGAAAAATAATTAATACTATTATCCAACCTATTCACGTAGATGTTTCTCTCCTCAAAGATACTTCTGATGAGTTAGACATTGAGAAATTCAAGGCGTGGCGTAAAGAATTTGCTCATGCTGAGTTTATTTTAGAAGAAGATGGCAAGTATATCACAGGGCGCGAAGTCGAAAAAATGTCAAAATCCAAATACAACGTGGTAAATCCTGATGATATTTGTGAGCAATATGGAGCGGATACATTGCGCCTCTACGAAATGTTCTTAGGACCTTTGGAACAAGCCAAACCTTGGAACACAGCAGGTATTTCGGGGGTATATAACTTCTTGCGCAAGCTATGGCGTTTGTATTTCAATGACAATGGTTGGCAAGTAACTGATGAAGCCCCTACACCCGAGATGCTCAAAGCGCTGCATAAAACTATCAAAAAAGTAAATGAAGATATTGAGAATTTCTCCTTCAATACCTCGGTGAGTCAGTTTATGATATGCGTGAATGAGTTATCAACGCTAAAATGCCACCATAGAGACGTTTTAGCGCCTCTTGCGGTACTGGTAGCACCCTTTGCTCCGCATATTGCTGAAGAGCTCTGGAAAAGGCTTGGAAATACCGAAAGTGTAACTTATGCATCTTATCCCGTACACGAGGATAAGTATTTGCAAGAGGACAGCAAGGAATATCCCGTATCGTTCAATGGCAAAGTACGCTTCAAACGTGCTTATGCTACCAGTATGACTCCTGCCGAGATAGAGCAAGCCATTCTCGCCGATCCTCAAACCGCAGAACAACTACAAGGCAACACCCCTAAAAAGGTAATTGTAGTGCCTAATAGGATTATCAATATAGTGAGTTAGTAATGAATTTCAGGGGTTAGTTTTTAGAATTTAAAAATTAACCCCTAATTATAATGAATCACAACTATGAACCCAGAAATTGTACAAAAATTCTCAGATAAGTTTCTCCCCGAAGAAAAGGAAATCATAGCCCTTATTGAAACACCTACTAATGGAGCAAGTTATTATAACGGAGCTTGGGTACCTTCTAACGATCCTTTAGCTTACATAGATGTAGAAACAGGAGAACTTTTTTATAAAAACACTCGCATAGAATGGCTCGTTGAAAAAGATTGGGAACATTTCTTTCAGGCACAAAAGGCATTCCGCCTAAAAGTACGCCCTATAAAACCCGAAAACGCTTCTAAAGTTTTCCAACACACATTTATGTTGGTCGAAATAGTAGAGGAGAATGTAACAGAACCTCGTTTTGAGGTTATTTTAGAAGAATATAATACCGAAGTAAGCTATGAAGACGATGATTTTTCGCTGGAGTTGAACAAAATATACGGCAGTTTCGAAGGAGGAATGTATTACCAGAAGGAAGAAGACGGGCTTTCACTAAATGTTCATACCGATGATATCGAAAAACTAAAAGAACTCCTAACCCTCTTTAGGCAAACAGCCCTTACTAACTTCAAAGCGTGGATAGAACATATCAAAACCTTTGCAGCCGAAAAACTTACTGATTTAGCCAACAAATGGCAAAAAGAAGAAGATGCCAATGCTCCTGAGATTACTCCTAAGCACTTTGCTGAGCGTATGAGTATAACAGAGTTAGTTCTCTTTGCTGATGAGCGTTTCTGTATCTATTTTGACGACGACGATATGTTCTGGGGGCACGCTATTACCGTATATGGCAACCTTAGCGGCGAGCTCAAAGAGGCTACTATCGAGGGGTAAAATATTTAGTACTTAACAAAACTCAAAATCAATGATTATTCCTTTTAGCACAAAAAAGAAAATTAAATATGTGATCTTCTCTGCTCTACTGATTCCTGTTGCAGTAGGGTTGGTGATTCTTTTTCTATCAGGACACAAAATTCGTGTATATCTTTTAGGAGCATCCTTAGGACTATTAGCTGGATGTATTTATATATTATACCAGTTGGTGAAAGAGCTTATAGCTCTTAGAAAAAGTAATGAAGGAGTTATCCTTACTCCTGAATACTTGGAGAGCCATACCAATACCGTAGGCAAGGAAGTAGGACAGATTCCTTGGAGCGATATAGCCTCTATAGAGAGGAAAAAGTTCTATGGAATACTTATGCATATCAAACTCAAAGATCCTCAAAAATACATAGGTAGAATTAAGGACAAAGACCTACAAAAAGGATTTGAGGGTATTTATATGGATAATAGTGAACTACAAATCACTTTTGAAGAATTAGAAAGACTTATCAATGAGTACTTTCAAAAATATAGATAATCAAAAGCCCTGATATTCTTATTTTAATAAACTATCTTGAAAAAATCTCTCAAATGGTCACTAATATCACAGAAATAGCATACTAGTGGAAGAGGAAAGCAAACGAATCTTGGCTACTAGAATAAAAAAGAGACTATCCTTTTGCAGATAGCCTCTTTCATTTTATCCTAAGGATTCTATTCTCCTTTTTTATTTTTATAGCTATTATAACCTGAGAAAAGCATAAAAACCCCAAAAGCAACAAAGAAAAGAAGCACTCCTATAGCCCCTGCTATATCATAGATGAAGTTAATAAGCCGGTTCATCTCAATAGTTCCTCCTTCTTGCTCCCAACGAGTAATTTCAAAGTATTGCCATATTCCTACTCCAATGACAAATATTGCAATAAGGATAGCTATGATAAGAGGTTTTTTAGGATTTTTATCTCCCTTACCTCCATACATACTTCTTTCAATAAATTTTTCGTCTGACATATTTATTCTTTTTTACGTTTTACATTTCCTATATTTCCATAGGTACGGACTTGGAACCCGCCCTGGATACCTTGAATTTCAAATGTGATTCTGTCCTGATCCAGCACCTTGAACTTGCCGTGGAAAGTACCCGCAGCATCCAGTTGTTCTAATACATAATCTTCTGCTCGAGTTCCCTCTGGTAAGTTTTCTATAGGCAAAAGCTTACAGATACTATCAGGAGTAACTTCTAGAACCTCTACCCAAGCTCCTGTATGCCCTATAGCTGTTACTTTCCCATTTTCATCATACCGCTTGATGGGAACATCTACTTTATATTGCTCCCCTACAAGTGGTAGCTTAGTAAGTTCTGTAAAGGCTTCTTGCTTCTTACGAGGTTCTAGTACTACTTCCTTGAATATTGCCCAGATAATAGCCATTAGGACTAGCAGAACAATCCCTAAAAATATCTTTCCCCAGAGAGTAACTTTCCAGCCTTTGTTTGGAACAGGACTTACTGATTTCTGTTGCTCAAAAAACGCCTCCATCTCAGGCGTCCATTTAGAAGTTGGAATATCTTTTTTATCAGAAGCCCTATAGAATACTCCAAAAGGCTTTTTATGATACACCTTTGTAAGAGGAGTTACTGCTAATAACTGGTGTAGGACAAGGCGCATTGCCTCTTTCTCTCCTGTAAGAGGACATACAAGGTCGAAAGTGGTAATCTCCTTATAGGGAGTATATTGGTTTGAAACGGTATAGAACATCTTTGCCTTTTTTTATTCTTCTACAATAAGATCCTGATATTCTTTTTTGAACTCAGCAGGTCTGAATATTTTCTTATAAGTAAGGTTCATTTTGGAACCATTATCAGTAACTGTGATGCTCTCTGGAAACTCCTCATTAAGCCCATAACGCCAAGGTTTTCCTTCCGTGTGAGGAATAAAGTAACCTTCTACTGCTTCAAAGGGTCCATAATATACATCTCCATCAAAGGCAAAATCCTTAAAAAGAAGCTTGTACATATGATTCTGTTCAATAGGAATATCTGAATAATTCTCTGCTACTAGTACATACTTGGTATTGGTAGGATTGATAATAGAACCTCCTTGACCTTTGGCATATTCAAAACTAACTTCCTCTCCTTGAGGTGTTTTAAGGGTATGATTCCCTACATTAAGCTCTAATTCTTTGAAGGAATTGGCTTTAAGCTGGTATTCTTTCCCATCGATAGAGAAAGTGATGTCTGCAGAGGTAGGATTATCTACCACTATCTCTTCTTTATCCTTTTCACAAGAGGCTAGCCCTAAGGAAAGGATGGCTAAAAGTAAATACTTTTTCATCTGTAAAAAACTTTTTATTAAAAAATTAGATTTATAGGAGGCAAAGGTAAAGTATTTTTTTGAAATAAATAAAAATTATTCCTCCTCTATTATTTTTTTGTTTTTATTGCGAAAAATTAAAGTTTTTT
>CAJPPS010000092.1 GCA_905372595.1 uncultured Capnocytophaga sp.
TATCAAAACTTCAAGATGGATTTAGCTTTCAATAAGAACGAAGATTATAACAAACTTGCCCGAGATGAGGTTCGCCAACGATGGGAGAAGATAAAGCTTGGGGGAGGAACTAAGGCCATAGAGAAGTTACATTCTCAAGGGAAGCTTACAGCACGGGAACGTATAGATTTTTTATTGGATAAAGACAAATCTCGGTTAGAAATAGGGGCTTTTGCTGCAGATGGAATGTATTCAGATTATGGAGGTTGTCCCTCTGCTGGGGTTATTGTAGAAATAGGGTATGTGCGTGGGCGACAGGTAATAGTGGTAGCAAATGATGCTACAGTGAAAGCAGGGGCTTGGTTCCCTATGACTTGTAAGAAAAATCTCCGAGCTCAGGAAATCTCTATAGAAAATCACTTGCCTATCATTTATTTAGTAGATAGCGCAGGTGTCTTTTTACCTCTTCAGGATGAGGTATTTCCTGATAAAGAACATTTTGGGCGTATTTTCCGTAATAATGCTCAGATGAGTAGTATGGGAATAGTCCAGATAGCTGCTGTAATGGGAAGCTGTGTAGCGGGAGGGGCTTACTTGCCTATTATGAGTGATGAAGCTCTGATTGTTAATAAAACAGGAAGTATTTTCTTAGCAGGAAGTTATTTAGTAAAAGCAGCAATAGGAGAAGATGTTGATAATGAAACTCTTGGTGGAGCTACAACACATTGCCAGATTAGTGGAGTAACTGATTATCAGTGTGAAAATGATCAAGATGCGCTTGAGGTGATTAAGAACCTTGTTGATAAAATAGGAGAATCCCCTAAGGCGGGATTTAGTAGAATAGAGAGTAAGAAACCAAAACTCAATCCATCAGATATTTACGGAATTCTTCCTATGAATCGTACTCAGCCTTATGATATGAAGGAGATTATTCTACGCTTAGTAGATGATTCTCAATGGGAAGAATATAAAGAAGGGTATGGACAGACAATTCTTACTGGATATGCTCGTATAGATGGATGGGCTGTGGGAATTGTAGCCAATCAGCGTAAAGTAGTTAAGACAAAAAAAGGAGAAATGCAAGTGGGAGGAGTCATTTATTCAGATAGTGCTGATAAGGCTACTCGTTTCATTGCTAACTGTAATCAGAAAAAAATCCCTCTTGTATTCTTACAGGACGTTACAGGATTTATGGTAGGTTCTAAGTCAGAACACGGCGGAATTATCAAAGATGGAGCAAAACTAGTAAATGCTGTGGCTAACTCAGTAGTTCCCAAATTTACAATTATTGTAGGTAATTCTTATGGAGCGGGGAACTATGCAATGTGTGGAAAAGCTTATGATCCACGCCTAATAGTGGCATATCCTTCAGCTAATTTGGCTGTAATGGGTGGAGCTCAAGCTGCAAAAGTACTTTTACAAATAGAAACAGCTACGCTTAAGCGAAAAGGAGAAGAAATCTCTCCAGAGAGAGAAAACCAACTTTTGCAGGAAATTACTCAGAAATATGAGGAACAAACAACTCCTTATTATGCTGCGGCTCGGTTATGGACAGATGCTATTATTGATCCTCTCGATACCCGCCTTTGGATATCTCAAGGGATAGAAGCCGCAAATAACGCTCCTATAGAAAAGGCATTTAACTTAGGAATTATTCAAGTTTAATCTATAAAGACCATATTATGACAATCAATATTCAAGCAACGAAATATATAGATACTGAAAACTAATAAAGAGATGAGTACATACATTAGAAAAAATGCCTTGGAATTTCACATTGATTTGAGAAATGTACGTGATGAGCGCACTTTCTTAATGAAGATGAAAGAAAGTTTTTCTTTTCCTGATTACTTTGGTTATACATTGGATTGTCTAGATGATTGTATGCAATCGTTGGACTGGATAGACCATAAACAAGTATTAGCAAAGTTCTATCATCTGGATGATGTAAGAAAGCATAACGAGACCCTTTACGGAGAGATTGTTAGTAGCCTTGAGCTATATCGTTCTTATTGGAATGGAAATCCTGAAAAGAAAGTACAATTTGAGTATTAATTATGTAAAGAAGTAAAAAGCAAAGCAACTAGAATCCTAGTTGCTTTGCTTCTAAATCAATAGAAAGTCTAATTTATGTAATTTCTATTCATCATCCTCTTCATCATTATCAAAATCATCATCTGGTTCCTCATATCCAGAGTCATCATCTGATTTTCCTTTGGCTTTGGTCTTTGTTGTTTTTTTCTTATCTACAGGAGTTTCTTCTTTTGCTGCTTGTTTGATTTTGTTCTCTATCTCTTCAGCCATTTCAGGATTATCCTTTAGTAGTGCTATAGTAGCTTCTCTTCCTTGTGCTAATCGGGTTCCTCCATAGCTATACCAAGCCCCACTTTTACTTACAATATTGTAATCCACACCCCAATCTACAATTTCAGCAATTTTAGAAATACCCTCTCCATATACAATTTCAAATTCTGTACGCTGGAAAGGAGGAGCCACCTTATTTTTTACGATTTTCACCTTGGTGAGGCTACCATAAGCATCCCCATCTTTGGTAGTCAAAGGGGTAGATTGCCTACGAACATCTACTCGGACAGAAGAATAGAACTTCAGAGCATTTCCTCCTGTAGTTGTTTCAGGGTTTCCGAAAGTAACTCCTATTTTGTCCCTAAGCTGATTGATAAACATTACCACACAGTTCGCCTTACTGATACTTCCAGTGATTTTGCGTAGAGCCTGAGACATTAGTCGAGCGTGAACACCCATTTTTGAGTCTCCCATATCTCCTTCTATCTCTGACTTAGGGGTAAGAGCTGCTACAGAGTCAATGACAATAATATCTATAGCTCCCGAACGAACAAGGCTATCTACAATCTCAAGAGCTTGTTCCCCATTATCAGGCTGGGAAATAATAAGAGTATCAGTATCAACACCTATTTTTTTTGCATAGTTAGGATCAAAAGCGTGTTCAGCATCTATGAAAGCAGCAGTTCCTCCCTTTTTCTGAGCCTCGGCAATGGCGTGAAGGGTAAGGGTGGTTTTCCCTGAGGATTCTTGCCCATATACTTCTATGATACGTCCGCGTGGGTATCCTCCTACACCCAAGGCAATATCTAGCCCTAAAGAACCAGAGGGAATTACCTCCACTTCTTCGGCAACTTTATCACCTAAGCGCATTACAGTACCTTTCCCAAAAGACTTGTCTAATTTCTCTAAAGCAAGTTTCAGGGCTAAAGCCTTTGCATCTTGGTCTTTCTTAGGCTCTACTTTTTCTTTTTTTGCCATTGAATCTTAGTTTTTTAGTTTTTGAATCACAAAGATAAGTGCTTAAAGAACGAATTTTTTATCAGATTGTCCTTTATAACGTGTGATACATTCTTGATATACTTCGAGAGCTTTCTGGGCATCTCCCCAGCCTCTTACATCTACTTTTTTGTTTTCGAGGTCTTTATATACTTTGAAGAAGTGTTCTATTTCTTTTACCAAGTGAGGATTTACATCTTTAAGATCACTGATGTTACGGAAGTTAGGATCAGCAACAGGAACGCAAAGAACTTTCTCATCTCCTCCTTTTTCGTCGGACATATAAAGGATTCCCACAGGTCTTACTTCTACCACACATCCAGGGATGAAAGCAATAGTGGAAATAACTAGAACATCCAACGGATCCCCATCATCAGCAAGAGTTTCAGGAATAAAACCATAATCAGTAGGATATATCATAGAGGTGTGTAATAGTCTGTCAAAACGTATTTTCCCTAATCCAAAATCATACTCATACTTGTTTCTGCTTCCTCTAGGAATTTCGATAAGAACATCAAAAGTTGTTTCTTTAGCCATTTTTTATTTGTATTTGAAATTAATGAGCAAAGGTAGTTTATTTTTTTTTATTATCAAAGTAAATATTTATGTTTCTTTCTTGAGAAAAAAATTGTATTTTTGCGCCATATTTTTAAATTTCAAAGATGTATTCAGAACTTTCAGAAGGACACCCTATTCGTACCTATTTGCACGAGACAGAGCTTATTCAGAATCTCTTGGAAGAAATTATGAGAACAGACCCTGAGACAGAGTATCAGAAGTTCTATAATCTTTTCAATCATCTCTCTACTGTAGAAAAGCGTTTTGTAAGAAAAGAAAATCAACTTTTCCCTTTCTTGGAATTACGAGGCTGGACGAATCCTTCTCAAAATATGTGGTCATTCCACGATACTATTAGGGATATGTTCCGATTGGTGCGAAAGAATTTAGAAGATAAAGATCCGCTTGCTGCCAAGGAAAATATGGTATATATAGAGGATAATTTGCATAGATTATTGAATGTAGAGTATAATATTCTATTTGCTCGTGCTTTAGAACTTCTAACAGAAGAAGATTGGATAAAAATGCGACAAGGGGAAGATGAAATAGGATGGATGCTTTCCTCTCCACCTCCTACTTATCCTAATGAGTCGGGTTATGTACATCCTTCAATGGATACTTCTATACGCACAGACGTTGTTTTCGATGAAAAAGCACAGCATTATGATGAGGGATATATGACCATCGAGCAAGTGAATTTGTTGCTCAAAACACTTCCTATTGATATTACTTTTGTAGATGAGTACGATAAGGTAATTTTCTATAATCGAGGTGAAGAACGTGTTTTCCCTCGTAGTGCTGGAATTATTGGTAGGGAAGTGAAATTCTGCCATCCACCTAAGAGTGTAGGAACAGTATTGAAAATTGTAGAGGCTTTCCGAGCAGGAACTCAGAATGAGGCTAATTTCTGGTTTAATTACCGAGGAAGGCTTATATATGTACGTTACTTTGCAGTGAGAGATGCTCAAAAGAACTACAAAGGAGTTATTGAAATGTCGCAAGATATTACTGATATTAAGCTCATTGAAGGAGAGAGACGCCTTCTAGAATGGGAATAGATTTCTTAATATTTATATTAGATTATCTTGGCAAAAATCATAGAACAAATAAAAGAGCCTATCGCTCACGAGATGAGTGCTTTCGAGGACAAGTTTAGGCAATCAATGTCCTCAAAAGTGGCTTTGCTTAACCGTATTACACATTATATAGTAAATCGTAAGGGAAAGCAAATGCGTCCTATGTTTGTTTTTCTGGTAGCAAAGCTTGTCTCTGAAGGAAAAATAAATGAACGTACTTATCGAGGGGCTTCAGTGATAGAACTTATCCATACAGCTACTCTTGTACACGATGATGTGGTAGATGATAGCAATAAGCGAAGAGGCTTTTTTTCTATTAATGCATTGTGGAAGAATAAGATAGCGGTTCTAGTAGGTGATTATCTTCTTTCAAAAGGGCTTTTGCTTTCTATTGATAATAATGATTTTGACTTACTGAAGATTATATCAGTAGCTGTGCGAGAGATGAGCGAAGGGGAGCTATTACAGATGGAAAAAGCAAGGCGATTGGATATCACAGAGGAAGTTTATTATGAAATAATTCGTCAGAAAACAGCCACTCTTATAGCAGCTTGTTGTGCAATGGGAGCCTGTTCTGTACTTCCTGATAACCCAGAAATTATAGAAAAAATGCGCCTTTTTGGTCAGTGGGTAGGAATGGCCTTCCAGATAAAAGATGACTTGTTTGACTATACAGAAGAAGCCATAGGCAAGCCTACAGGGATAGATATTAAAGAACAAAAAATGACCTTACCTCTTATCTATACCCTCAATACAGCTCAGGAGCACGATAGGCGTTGGCTTATTAATAGTATTAAGAACCATAATACAGATAAAAAAAGGGTGAAGGAAGTTATTTCCTTTGTAAAAGCCCACGGAGGAATAGAGCATACACAACAGAAGATGCTTGCTTATCAGGAAAAAGCACTTGCCATTTTAGATGAATTTCCTGAATCTCCTTATAAGAAAGCTCTTTTACAAATAGTATCTTATGTGATTCACAGAACCATATAGGATTCAGTAATTTTTTAATTATCAAGTATTCTAAGTTTATCCAAATAAATAGGAAAACAAAGGATTTTATTCAATTATTTTTCT
>CAJPPS010000093.1 GCA_905372595.1 uncultured Capnocytophaga sp.
GGAATTGTCTTTAGGTAATCTGAAGTGAATTGACTTTGTTCTTTTACCCATTGAGCAGTTTCTGCACTTTTGTCATCTTCAAGCCATCGGTAGGGGTCAGCTACCTTTGTGCCGAAGTAATCATCTTCTACCACTTCTTCTTTGGTAGGAGGGTAGTTGAATTCGTTTTTCATAGAATCGGTGTCTTTGGGCTTGGGATTCTCTTGGCAAGCAGAAAGTGCTAGCAAGCAACCAAGCGGGATAAAAAAATGTCTCATAAGTAGTATAATTAATTTGTTAGCATATTAGTATAAAAAGAACTATTTCTCGTTAGGGAGTTTCTTATATCCCATATTCCATAGAGAGAAAGATTGCCAATCCGCAATTTGGTCAATAATTTTGCTTACAGGAGTACCTGCTCCGTGTCCTGCATTGGTCTCAATACGAATAAGTATGGGGTTCTTACAGGCTTGTTTGCTTTGTAATTGGGCTGCAAATTTAAAGCTATGAGCAGGAACAACACGATCATCGTGATCTCCAGTAAAGACAAGAGTAGCAGGATAACAAGTTCCCTTTTTTACATTATGTACAGGAGAGTATTTGTACAAGTATTCAAACATCTCTTTACTGTCATCAGAGGTACCATAATCATAAGCCCATCCAGCCCCTGAGGTAAATTTGTGATAACGAAGCATATCCATTACTCCTACATAAGGTAAGGCTACTCGCATCAGATCAGGGCGCTGGGTCATTACAGCACCAATAAGTAAGCCTCCATTGGAACCTCCTTTGATAGCTAGTTTTTCCTTAGAAGTATAGTGATTGTCTACTAGATATTCAGCAGCAGCAATAAAGTCATCGAACACATTCTGCTTTTGGAATTTCGTACCCGCATCGTGCCATTTAGTGCCATATTCTCCTCCACCACGGATATTAGCTACCGCAAAAACACCTCCATTGTTCATCCATACAGCATAAGGAATTGAGAACCAAGGAGTATAACTGATATTGAACCCTCCATATCCATAGAGAGTAGCAGGAGCAGTTCCATCCAGTGGAGTACCTTTTTTGTAGGTAATGATCATAGGAACTTTGGTTCCATCTTTGGAAGTATAGAATACTTGCTTGGATTCAAAATCATTCGGATTAAAGTCTATTTTAGGAGCCCAGTAGAGTTCAGTTTTTCCTGTTTCTAAATCTAATTTATAGATGCTTAGAGGAGTATAGTAATTCTCAAAAGTAAAATATGTTTCTGTATCCTTTTCCTCAGCACTCTCTACGCTAGCTGTCCCTATAGATGGAAGCTTGATTTCTCTAAGAAATTTCCCTTCAAAGTCATATTGTTTAATTTCGGAAATAGCGTCAATCATATACTGAGCAAAAATATAATTCCCTGCCACTACAGGGGTAAGTACATTTTCAGTTTCAGGAATAAGGTCTTTCCAGTGTTCAGGTGTAGGATTCTTAATATCAGTAACAACTACTTTTCCATTAGGTGCATTAAGGTTGGTTTGTAAGTAGAGCTTATCTCCCTTGATAGAAAGAACAAAAGTATCAGAGGAATAGTCGTTAAGGACAGTGATAAGAGGGCTATTAGGTTTTCTAAGGTCTTTGAGCCATAGTTTTCCTCCAGAAGTGGTTTCTTCTCCTCGGATAATCAAGTAATTCTCGTCATTCGATACATAACCACCTACATATCTATTTTTCTCTTCCGGAGTACCACCAAAGATGAGCTTGTCTTCGCTCTGACGAGTGCCTATTTTATGGTAATAGAGTTTGTTTTGATCCGTTTTTTCAGAAAGTTCACTTCCTTTAGGTTTATCATAGCTACAATAGTAAAAACCTTCATTTTTGTACCAAAAACCTCCTGAATACTTAATATTGACAATGGTATCTCCTATCTGCTCTTTGGTTTTAGTGTCAAGAACAATTGCTTTTCGCCAGTCACTTCCTCCTTCAGAAATGAGATAACATACCATAGAACCATCTTTGGTAAAATTCACTCCTGCAAGAGAAGTAGTCCCATCGGAAGCAAATGTATTGGGGTCTAGAAAAACTTCCTCTTTACCCTCTTTGTTCTTTCGGTAGAGGACATCTTGGTCTTGTAAGCCGTTATTTTTGTAATAATAAGTATCCTCTCCTATATCAAAAGGGGCTGTAAGTTGTTCGTGGTTCCAGAGCTTTTCTGCTTGTGCTTTTATTTGATTGCGATAAGGGATAGAATGAAGGTATCCAAAGGTAACTTCATTCTGAGCTTTTACCCAGCTCTCTGTTTCAGGACTCTGGTCATCTTCAAGCCAACGATAAGGATCGCTTACTTTTATTCCAAAATAGTCATCTTCTACTACTTTTTGTTGGGTTTGTGGATAGGAGAGCTTTTCCCAAGCTTCTTGAGCTTCTTCTTTCTTAGGATTGTCCTGACAGGCAGAGAGGGCAAGCAGGCAACCTATAGGGATAAAAAAATGTCTCATAGATATAACCAATTAGATATTTTATGTGCATTTCAGTACCCATACCTTGCCCTCGAGATATTTTCAGAAAAATATTCTTACAGACAAAGTATGTCATTAGTAAGTGAAAAATATTATTTCACTTGTTATAATAATACAAACATACGAATTTTTTCTGAAAACACCTAAAAAAAATGTGTTTTTTTAATGTTTTTCTTTATTCATTGCTAATCTTAGAAAAATAAATAGAAGCATAGTAAATCCCCATAGCCCTGATCCTCCATAACTAAAGAAAGGGAGAGGAATCCCTACAGTAGGCATAATTCCTATAACCATACTGATATTAACAAAGAAATGCACAAAGAAGATAGAGGCTACACAATAGCCATAGATACGATAGAATTTGCTTTTTTGAATCTCTGCTAAGTACCATATCCTTAAGCAAAGAATGGCAAAAAGTAAGGTTACCAACGAGGTTCCGTAGAATCCCCATTCCTCTCCTAAAGTAGTAAATATATAGTCGGTATGTTGTTCAGGAACAAAATTTCCTTTGGTAAGAGTTCCCTCAAGGAATCCTTTTCCAGAGAGACCTCCAGAGGAAATAGCTGATTCGGCTTGGAGAGTGTTATAGGCAACGGTTTGTCGAAGTGTTTGGCTATCAGTGATTTCGTTTTCTAATCTTAACCAAAGACTGAATCGGTCTCGGTGATGCTGTTTGAAGACTTTATAGAAGACAAAATTAGCAGAAAAAGCAGTAATAATACAAATAATAACCAGAAGAATCATATTCTTATAAGGAATATGTCCCTTACGTTTTTTTACCCAATATCCGAAAACAAGTGTTAGGAAAATAAAGGAAGTAATGGTATTTCCTATTCCGAACTTTAAAGTAGAGAGAAATACTCCAAGGAATAAAAGTAAGAGGAAAACAAAGGAAGTACTCATCCCTTCTCGTGTGAGGGCAAAGATAAAAGAACCATATACAAGAGTGCTACCAGGGTCTGGCTGTAGAATGATTAAAGCACAAGGAATTAGGATAATGAGCAGGGTGTAGAGTAAGTCTTTGAAATGCCGAATATCAGTTTGTAAATAACTCAGATGCTTTGCAAAAAGAATGGCAGTAGCTGTTTTGGCAAATTCCGCAGGCTGTAGAGTAATGGGACCTATTGCATACCAAGCCTTGGCACCATTGATTGTTTTCCCAAAGATAAGTACTCCCGCAAGAAGAAGCATAGCAATGAAGTAAAAAACTTCGGCTGAATTTTCATAAAAACGAGGTTCTATAGCTAAGATAAATAAGATAAAAATCAGACTGGTACTGATGAAAAACAGCTGCTTAGTAGCGTGCTGAGAGAAGTCTAATAGATGTGTTGTTTCAGGATTATAACCTGTCGCATAGATACACATCCAACCAATTCCTACTAAGGAAAAATATAATAGTACACAAATCCAGTCTAAGTGTTTCAGCATAGAGAATCTTATTTGTTAATAGAGAAAGGACGACCAGAATAAGGTTTAGCATATTCCTCTTCTAGGCTTTTCTCAAGCATTGTCTTTTCTAGGTCTTTTCGTTTGATATTGTTAGTTAGATATTTTTCAATCATCAGTGAGCAGATAGGTCCAGCAATACGTGCTCCAAAGTATCCATTTTCTACAATTACCACAATAGCAATCTTAGGATCCTCTACAGGAGCTAATGCCATAAAGATAGAATGGTCAGTCAGTTGCATTCTTTTTCCATTGATACGGACATAGTTCTCAGCAGTTCCTGTTTTGGCAGCTACACTGATGCTATCTATCTGAGTTCCACGTGCAGTTCCCCCTGTATAAGCCATATGCATCCCTTGTAGAATTGCATCGAAATATTTAGGGTCAATATGAGTTTGTTTAGCTTCCGTAAATTGGGAAAAAGGAGTTGTTTTTCCATCAATTTTTCTAACAATATGTGGTGTATAGAAGTAGCCTTTGTTAGCGATAGCGGCTACACCATTGGCAAGCTGTAAGGGAGTTACTAATACTTCTCCCTGCCCGATTCCATTGGAGATATTATAGGTAGCAGCCCAAGCATTTTCTCCATATTGTTTGTTATAGAAAGCCGCATCGGGAATATATCCTTTTCTACCAATAGGGAAATCACTACCTAGGAATGTTCCAAACCCAAAACTCTTTAAGTCCTCATTCCAAGCAGTAATTCCTTGAGAAGGAGATTTGTATTTTTCAATAATTTTACGGTATTCAACGGCAAAATAGGCATTACAGGAATTGGCAATAGCGTGAGCCATATCCAGAGGAGAAGCGTGATGGTGGCACTTCATTGTACGGGAACCATAATGATAGCCACCACTACAGGACACAAGGCTTTGAGGAGTCATTACCCCTTCTTTTAAGCCTAGAAGAGCAGTAAAGGGCTTGAAAGTAGAACCTGGAGGGTATTCTGCTAATAAGGCTCTATCGAATAATGGTTTGGCAATGGAGTCATTATATAGAAGTGTGTAATTTTCAGAACGTTTTCTTCCTACTAATAAGTTTGGGTCATAGGATGGAGCAGAAACCAGTGCGAGGATTTCACCCGTTTTAGGTTCAATGGCTACAATACTTCCTCGCTTGCATTCCATTAGCATCTCTCCATAGGTTTGTAGTCCTTCATCAAGGGTCAGTTCTAAGGATTTTCCGGCAATGGGAAGTGTATCATAAATACCATTCTTATAGGAACCAATTACTCGATTGTATTTGTCTTTTTGTAGGTATCTTACTCCTTTTTTTCCTCTTAGGAAATCCTCATATTGTTTTTCAACTCCTTGTCTTCCTATAATTTCTCCTGCTAGGTAGTAAGGGTTGTTCTTGAGTTCCCAGTCATTCACTTCACTGATGTACCCCAATACATTGGCACCACTGAAAGTTTCATAATGGCGTAATGAACGCTTCTGAACGAAGAATCCTGGGTATTTTCGTAATTTTTCTTGTAAAGGAGCAAATTCTTCCTTAGATAGCTGGCTTACAAAAACCGAAGGCTTACGGGGGGAATAATTCTTTGCTTTTTCAAAATTGGTAAGAAATTGCTCTTTGCTAATATTTACCATATTGCAAAACTCCAGAGTATCCATAGCCTTTACTTCACGAGGAACAATCATAATGTCATAAGCAGACTGATTGGTTACCAGTAGTTTTCCGTTACGATCATATATATATCCTCTTTGAGGATAATCATAGGCTACTTCTATCGCTATATCACTCGCAATACTGTCTTTACTTTGCTCTTTTACAATAATTTGCAAGTAAAAGAGCCTTGCTAGTAAGGAAAAGGTTGCTATGGTAATAATTAGTGGAAGAAATAGTTTTTTCATTATTGAAAGAGACTGTTTTTGTCGAGGCAAAAATACATAATAATATTTGAATAAAGCTATTTTTTTGCAAAACATTTGCGAAATTAGATGAGATTACAAAAAATGGCATTATATTTGATAGGGCTTTTTATATAACACACAAAAGGTTTTATTAAAAG
>CAJPPS010000094.1 GCA_905372595.1 uncultured Capnocytophaga sp.
GGATTGATTTTACTTCAGCCTGAGCTATTACTGGGAAAGTTCTTGCATAGAGCAGGAAGAGGACAAAGAAGAATCCTATTGTTCCTGTATATACTCCCATATCTATTACTGTAGGCGAGAACATTGTCCAAGAAGAAGGAAGATAATCCCTATGGATAGAGGTAACGATAATCACAAATCGCTCGAACCACATCCCTATATTCACTACAATGGAAATACAGAATGAGAAGAGGATACTACGACGTAACTTCTTAATCCACATAAATTGTGGAGAGAATACATTACAAGTCATCATCATCCAGTAAGCCCACCAGTAAGGTCCTGTTGCACGATTAAGGAATGCATATTGCTCATATTCTACTCCTGAATACCACGCTACAAAGAGCTCAGTAATATAAGCACATCCTACAATAGATCCTGTGATCATTACCACTAGGTTCATCAGTTCTATATGCTGGAGGGTAATATAGCTCTCTAGGTTACATACTTTTCGCATAATAATTAGCAAGGTATTTACCATTGAGAACCCTGAGAAGATAGCTCCCGCTACGAAGTAAGGAGGGAATATGGTAGTATGCCATCCTGGAATTACTGAGGTAGCAAAGTCAAAAGATACAATTGTATGCACAGAAAGTACCAATGGAGTTGCTAAACCTGCCAATACTAGAGAGACTTCTTCAAAACGTTGCCAATCCTTAGCACGACCACTCCAACCAAAGCTCAAGAGGCTGTATATTTTCTTTTGGAATGGCTTAATTGCTCTATCACGAAGCATCGCGAAGTCAGGAAGCAAGCCTGTCCACCAGAATACCAAAGATACGGAAAGATAGGTAGAAATAGCAAATACGTCCCACAAAAGAGGTGAATTAAAGTTTACCCATAAGGAACCAAATTGGTTCGGAATAGGCATTGTCCAGTAAGCCAACCAAGGACGTCCCATATGGATAATTGGGAAGATTCCCGCCTGTACCACCGAGAAGATGGTCATCGCCTCTGCAGAACGGTTAATCGCCATTCTCCATTTCTGACGGAAAAGTAACAATACTGCTGAAATCAAGGTTCCGGCGTGACCAATACCTACCCACCATACAAAGTTGGTGATATCCCAAGCCCAACCTACAGTCTTATTCAGTCCCCAAGTACCAATCCCTGTGGATACGGTATAGACAATACAGCCCAATCCCCATAGGAAAGCGGAAAGAGCAATAGTAAATACTATCCACCAAAGACGATTGGCTTTGCCCTCTACAGGGCGTGCTATATCCACCGTAATATCGTGGTAGGTCTTCTCCCCTACTATCAGTGGATTTCGTATAGGTGCTTCGTAATGCGATGCCATATTTTTTTAATTATCAATTATTAATTGTTATTTCTTACTTTTACTTGATAGAATACATTTGGACGCGCTCCTACGTGTTCTAATAGGTGATACATACGTTTATCCTCGCTAAGAGCTACAATAGGATCTGCTGGATTATTGACATCTCCAAAAGTCATTGCCCCTGTACCACAAGCAGCAGCACACGCACAAGCATCATTGAATTCTCCTACTTTTACTTCTCGGTTTTCTCGCTTAGCACGTAGGATAACAGCTTGAGTTTCTTGGATACAGAAAGAACATTTCTCCATTACACCACGTGAACGTACCACTACATCTGGATTCAGTACCATCTTACCATAATCATTATTCATATGGTAATCGAATTCATTATTATTGCTGTATAAGAACCAGTTAAATCTACGTACTTTATATGGACAGTTATTAGCACAATAACGAGTTCCTACACAACGGTTATAAGCCATATGGTTTTGTCCTTGTACCCCGTGAGAAGTAGCTCCTACAGGACACACAGTTTCACAAGGAGCATTATTACACTGCTGACACATTACAGGCTGGAAAGCTACCTGTGGATTATCGGAAGGCGTTTCCATCTCTCCAAATGTAGAAAGAGCCGCTCCTAAGCCACTGATACCCTCTACTTTCTGGTCATCTTGTGCAAAAGTCTCTTCTGAAGAATAATAACGGTCTATACGTAACCAATGCATATCTCTAGAACGTCTTACCTCGCTCTTACCTACTACAGGTACATTGTTTTCAGCATGGCACGCAATTACACAGGCTCCACAACCTGTACAAGCATTTAGGTCTATTGATAGATTAAAGAAATGTCCTGTACTCTGGTCAAACTCTTTCCATAGGGTTACTGAAGTTGCTTTTACTTCTTTATGGTCTAAGGATACTTCTGGTTTTTTATTCCACTCCTCTGGACTCTTGGTAACAAATTCCTCAAGAGTAGTTTCCTTAATGATATCTCCACGACCCATTAGGGTATTGTGAAGCTGTACACAAGCATATTCGTGAGTACCTTCTGCTTTCTTAATAGAAGTTACAGCTTGTACATTGTTAAAGTTATGATAGAGGACATAAGCATTTACCCCTACTTGCATCTCTTTTTGCATACCTGCTTTACGCCCGTAACCAAAAGCTAAACCTACAGAGCCTTTAGCTTGTCCTGGCTGAATAAGTACAGGTACTTTAAGCCTAACTTGTCCTACCTGAATCTCTGCATAATCCCCATCCAAGGCACCATTGGCTACGTGCCAATTCTTAATACCTAGTTCTTTAGCATCGGCAGCAGACATTGTAAGATAGTTATCCCAGCTTACACGAGTAATTGGATCTGGAAGTTCCTGTAACCAAGGGTTATTAGCTTGTTGCCCATCTCCAAGACCTGTTTTTGTATATAAGGTAAGTTCAAAACCTTGAACAGGGGTAGCTGTAAGTGCGGACAACATAGGTGCTACATCTTGCACTGGAGATTTCTCTGCCAATATATATTCTTTTGCTGAGCGATAGAATCCATCATGCTGAGCTTTTTCCCAAGCATATCCCTCGGCAAGGATATTTGCTTTCCAGAAATTCTTTATATATTCATAATAATTTGCTTCCTTACCACTCCACTTGAGTAAGGCTTCTTGTAACTGACGGGTATCAAAAAGCGGACGGATAGTAGGCTGCATTAGTGCGTAATAATCTTCTCGCATCTGTACATCTCCCCAAGATTCTAAATAGTGAGGTGCTGCTGCCAAATAGGTAGTTTTCAAGGCTGTTTCATCTGCTCGAAGAGAGAAAGCCACCGAAGTGACCTTGCTAAGTCCTGTTTCGAAAGCCATTGCATCAAGAGGATAAAGTGTATAAAGTGGATTCACATTTGCTGTGATAAGCACCCCTACCTTACCTACATTCATATCAATAAGGAGTTGCTTAAGAGCAGCACTATTTCCTTGACGGATATATACTGGATGACTATAGTCAAAGGCTGTACTGTGAAGTACCTCTTCGTTGATTTCAAGAACAAGGCTTTGTGCATTCACATCCTGAATACCCGTTACCACTACTGCTTTACCTCCAGCCTTTTTAGCCTGGTCAGCAGCTTTCTTTACCATTGCCTCTGCTCGCTCAGGAAGTTCTCCTCCTACGTTCTTTCCAGTAAGATAACCATAGAATTTCGCTAAAGCTACCTTTAGTTGTGAAGGCTTCAGAGCTACACGGGTATCAGCATTTGCCCCTGTAAGAGACATATTACTTTCAAATTGGTAGTGCTTGGACATCTTGCCCTCTTTAGTTGGGATACGTCCTTTTGCATAGTCTTCTTCATAACCTCCTTGCCAATCAGCTATAAAATCTGCTCCAAAAGAAACTATAACCTCAGCCTTGCTAAAATCATAATCCGCTAAGGCACGGAAACCATATTTCTTTTCAAAAGCCAATACTGCCGCCTCTTCAGAGACTGCGTCATAGATTACATGCTTTGTATTGCTATATTTCTCAGTAAATTCTTTGATAAGAGCTGTTGTAGAAGGACTTGCAAGAGTACCTGTAAGAAGTACTATCTGCTTGCCTTGTGCTTGTGCCTCATTAAGTGCTTTCACAACTGCTCCATCTAGTGTATCCCAAGTGATAGATTCACTACCTTTCTGAGGTCCTTTAGCACGATAACTGTCATACATAGTAAGTACAGATGCCTGTACACGAGCATTCCCACAACCACGATAGGAAGCCTCACGATTATTTTCTATCTTGATCGGGCGTCCTTCTCTGGTTTTTACCAAAACAGAGGCAAAATCAAACCCATCAGCAATTGTTGTGGCATAGTAATCAGGAATTCCTGGACGTATCTGCTCTGGAAGAACTACATAAGGAATCGCCTTATGCACAGGTCCTTCACAAGCTGCCAAAGCTGCTGCCGCTGTGGTAAAACCTACATATTTTAGAAAATCACGACGTGTAGTGGAGGACTCCTCCATTACTTCTTTATTTGACAAAAATTCGTGTTCGCCTGAGTAAAGCGTAGGGAGCTTATCTACAAATTCATTCTGCTGAATTTGGTCTATTACTGGATTATTTGTATCCAGTTCCTCTACACTTCTCCAATATTTTTTTTCTGATGACATTTTCTTAATTGTTAATGGTTAATTGTTAATGATTAATGTTCAATAATTTAGTCATTATTCATTACTCATTATTAATAATGGCATTTACCACATTCTAATCCACCAAGCTCAGCGATAGTAAGTTTTTCTTTGTTATATTTCTTAGCTAGCTGTTCGTGGATTTTCTCATAATAAGGATTAGCATTATCCACTTCAGTAGTATGGTGGCAGTTGATACACCAACCCATTGTAAGAGGTGCGTGCTGTTCTACTATTTCCATTGTTTGTACATCACCGTGACACTGTTGGCAAGCTACTCCTGCTACAGTTACGTGCTGAGAGTGGTTGAAGTATACGTGCTCAGGAAGGTTATGAATACGTGTCCATTTCACAGGTTTTTGTACACCTGTATAGCTCATATTATCAGGATCCCATCCTACTGCTTGGTAGAGTTTTTGGATTTCTCCATCATAGAATTCCTTAGTATATTGCTCAGTTACAGGACCTGTATATTCATCTATAGTTTTATGACAGTTCATACATACATTCAGTGAAGGAATACCTGCTGTCTTAGAGGTACGAGCTGCTGAGTGACAGAACTTACAATCTATCTGATTATCCCCTGCGTGAATCCTGTGAGAATAGTGTATTTCTTGGATAGGCTGATACCCCTGATCAATCCCTACTTGCATCAAATAACCAAAGGCAAAATAGGTAGAAGAGAAGAAAAGTATAGCAATGACAGCCCCTATGATAAGTTTATTTTTAGCAAATATATTCCAAAGAGGATAATACTTACTAGTCTTGAGGTATTCCTCATTATTATTTTCTTTAGCAAGCTTACGTATCTCACGATTAGACTTGATAATCACAAAAACCAAAGCTAATAGTGCAACTACTGATCCAATAAGCAATACCAAAGAAAGGCTACTTCCTTTATCTGCTACTGCTACAGGAGCTTGCTCTGTAGTAGCTTCTGTCTGTGCAACTGCTTCTTGTGCTGGTGCTTCTGGAGCTGGAGTAGCTGCTTCCGCCTTAGCTGGGTCAGTTACATAAGCAAGGACATTATCTATATCCTCATCTGAGAGAATGCTCTCATAGGCAAGCATAGGTACTTTGTTGTATTCCTCGAATACAGCAACCGCATCCTTATCTCCTGCATCTATAAGGCTCTTACTATTCTTGATCCACTTGTGTAACCACTCCGTAGATCGTCTCTGGGTAACGCCATCCAAAGGAGGCCCCACGAGCTTCTTCCCATCGAGCTTATGACAAGCAGCACAGTTCGCCTTGAAAAGGTCTTTCCCCTTCATAGGATCCCCCTCAGCTCCTTGCCCAAACATTTGTACAGGCAGTAACATTGCTAAAAACAACATTGCCAGTAACTTACACGCCTTATGGTTGGTATGCTTT
>CAJPPS010000095.1 GCA_905372595.1 uncultured Capnocytophaga sp.
CAATTTATACATTTTAGTAATGTTTTTAGTTTTTAACTATTTTTTCTCTGCCGTAGAGCCTCAAAAACAAGAATACCCGCACTTACCGATACATTCATTGAATCTATTTTTCCATTCATAGGAATAATGATATTCTGGGAGGAAGCCTCTAGCCAATCTTTGGAAAGTCCCTCATCCTCAGTACCTACTACAATAGCCGTAGGATTCTGGTACGAGACGCTATCATAGGGAACTGAGGCAGAGAGAGCTGCACAATAGATAGTGAATGACTTTTCACACAAGAAATGGAGTATTTCCTTCGTACTTCCTACAGCAATAGGAGTGGTGAATACTGTTCCTATACTAGCGCGGATAATATTGGGGTTATATAGGTCTGTTTTAGGGTTTGCTATACACACACCATCAATACCAGCTGCATCGGCAGTTCTTAAGAGAGCCCCTATATTTCCTGGTTTTTCAGGTGCTTCAGCTACCAGCAGTAGGGGAGATGGTTTTTGTAAAAAAAGATCACCAATGTTATGGGCTTTGCTTTCTGCTAAAGCAAGAACTCCTTCAGTAGAGGAACGGTAAGAGAGTTTTTCATATACCTGTGAGGAGATTTCAGTAATGGGATACCCCTTGAAAGAGGCTTCTACTTCTTCCAAAGGACAGATAGAGGGTGTAAAGAAAATTTGCTTTATTCGATAATGAGCTCCTATGGCGAGTGTAATCTCCCGCTTTCCTTCTATGAGAAATTCATTATGAAGCTTTCGCTCTTTGGACTTCTGTGTAAGGGCAAAAAGATACTTCACCAGAGGGTTCTGTGTACTACTAATCTGATTCATTAGGTAGGTTATAAAGCAATGTTATCAATAAGCCGAACTCCCTCCACATATACCGTAATGAAAGCTCGGTAGGACTCTGAGGGGTCTTTTTCAGTAATTTCCTCAAGGGTATCAGCTTTTGTAATGGTAAAATATTCCAAATCAAAACCTTCCTTCTGTGAGAACTGCTCCTTCACGAAGGCTTCTACTTCAGCTACTGAAGCTGTAGTGAATAGTTTTTGAGCCTCTTGTAGTACAGAATAAATGAAAGCTGCCTGCTTACGACCCTCTGGGGAAAGCCTTTCATTACGAGAACTCATTGCCAGCCCACTTTCTTCACGGATAATAGGGCAGGGGACAAGGGTTACAGGGAGCTTCCTTTGCTCAAGCATACTTTTGATAATAAGAATCTGTTGATAATCCTTTTCTCCAAAATAAGCACGAGTAGGTTTTACCAGTTCAAAGAGCTTTTCCACAATGGTAGCTACTCCTTGGAAATGCCCCTCACGGAATTTGCCCTCCATTACTTTATCTAACCCTCGAAAATCAAACGATATAGCTTTGGGAGTACTCTCGTACATTTCTGAGATTTCTGGAGCAAAAATAACCACTTCCTGTGATAAGCGTTCTATAGTTTTTATATCTCCAGAAAGGTTACGTGGATATTTTTCTAAATCTTCAGCATTATTGAATTGAGTAGGATTCACGAAGATACTCACCACCACAATATCATTTTCACTTAGAGCTTTTTGAATCAGTGATAGATGTCCTTCGTGTAAGGCACCCATTGTAGGAACCAGTCCTACAGCCTTTTTTTCTAGGTAAAAAGGAGCTAAAAACTGCTGCAAATCTAATTTTTTGTTAAATATTTTCATTGTTTTAAGAATTATAGAAATAAAAATTGAAAAATAAACGAATTATAATAATTTTTTTGTAACTTTGTCCCGAAGATAGTCCGAAAATTGGTATAATACGCTATGAAAGATAAAAAGATTCTTTATGTAACCTCTGAGGTATTACCTTACCAGCCTGAAACAGAAATTTCAAAATTGTCTTTTAACTTAGCTAGAGCCCTTAATACTACAGGGGGTCAGTTGCGTATTTTTACCCCACGTTACGGGGATATCAATGAGCGACGTCACCAGTTACACGAGGTGATTCGCCTTTCGGGAATGAACTTGGTCATCAATGATGTGGATATGCCCTTGATTATTAAGGTAGCTTCTATCCAGAAAGAACGTATGCAGGTCTATTTCATTGATAATGATGAATATTTTAAGCTCGAAAACTCCTTTGATAAGGGTGGAAAGCTTTATCCAGATAATGATGAACGTTGCATTTTCTTTGCCAAAGGTATACTTGAGACAGTTCGAAAGCTGAATTGGTCTCCGGACTTGATTCATATACAAGGCTGGTTAGGAAGCTTACTTCCTTTGTACTTACATACTTACTATAAGGAAGATCCTATTTTCTCTCATACCAAGGTGATTACTTCTTTCCTAAGAGAACCTTTTGAAGGTAATCTCAACGAAGCTCTTCTTAAGAAAATGGCTTTTGATGATATCACTGCAAAAATCGCACCAGAACTTAAAACTCCTAATAGTATTAGCCTTATCAAGATTGCTAGCCGTTACTCCGATGCCATCACTACAGTCAAAGGAGTGCTTCCTACAGAACTCATCAGTTATATAGAATCCTTACAAAAACCCTTCCTAATGGAAGAGGAGGAAAGCCTTCAGAAAGCTTATCCTCCCTTTTATAAAGAAATTATTCATTAGTTTATTTTACTTCCAAATTAAAAGGAATTCTTGCCTGTAAGGAGCCTTGTACTCGCATAGGAGCTTTGATTCTCTGGAGTTGGTCATAAGTCTCTTTTCCAATCTCTTCTCTTAAGAGGGCTTGTAGCTCTGCTTTAGTAGAGGAATTCCATCGTGCCTTGAGATAGTCTTCTACTTCCATCTCAATGATAGGGTAGGAGAGCACTATGTAATCCTTAGGAAGCTTGTTTTCTCCTGCAACATATTCAATAGTGTTATTGAGGTCTCCTATTTGGTCTATCAGTCCATTCTTAAGGGCATCAACCCCTGTCCATACCCGCCCTTGTGCAAGGGAATCTACTTGGTTCCAAGTGAGTTTCCGTCCATCGGCTACACGTTGTACGAATTTTTGATAGAAAAGCTCTATTCCTTCGGAAATGACTTCTTTGGTTTTCTCAGATGTTTCTTCAAAGAAGCTATAGGTAAGGGCATTAGGATGGGTTTGTACTTGTTCTCCATTAATTCCCCATTTGTCAGCAAGGGCTTTGATGTTTGGAATAAGCCCAAATACTCCAATGGAACCTGTAAGTGTTTCTTTGTCTGCGAAAATGCGTTTAGAATTACAGGCAATGTAATACCCTCCTGAGGCAGCTACATTTCCCATAGAAGTATATACAGGTTTTACCTTTTGGGTAAGCTCTATTTCCCTATGGATAAGCTCTGAAGCTAAGCCACTTCCACCGGGGGAATTCACCCTAAGTATAATAGCCTTTATGGATTTGTCTTCTTTGGCGCTGCGTAAGGAAGCAATAATGGTTTCGTTACCCACCCTTCCTTTTTGGGACTTTCCGTCAATAATTTCCCCATCACAGAAGATAACCGCTATTTTATCATTTTTTATTCGTTTTAGAGCTTCTTTTTGGTGTTTTTCGGTAACTTCCTTGGTATATCTTTCAATGGGGATAAGGCGAATATCTTTCCATTCTTTGCTTCCTGTAGCTTTACAAAGGCTATTCTCGAACTCATCTCGGAAAGCAATTCTATCTACCAAATGATGTTTCAAGGCTTGTTCTGCAGTACGTCCCCAGAGGCTATCAGCAGCTTTATTAAGGCTTTCTCGAGAGAGGTTTCGGCTTTGAGTTACTTCAGAGAGGTAGCTTTCCCATAAGGATTGTAAGTAGGTACCGATTTGCTCACGATTGGCTTCACTCATTTTGTTCTCTAGGAAGGGTTCTACGGCACTTTTGTACTTTCCGTGGCGGAAAACTTCCATTTTCACACCGGTCTTGTCTTCAAAATCTTTTAGGTAGAGCACCTCAGCACTGAGTCCTTTTACTTCTACTGAGCCTAATGTTCCTACAAAAATAGAGTCGGCTACACTCTGTAGAAAATAATCATATTGAGAGGCACTTTCACTGAAAGCATAAACAAATTTTCCAGAGGTCTTGAAGTCTGCTACTGCCTTATGGATGTTTGCTAAGTGTGCCTTTCCTTGTACACCTTCCACTGAGCTGATAACAATTCCCTTAATGTTATCATCTGTTTTGGCATACTTAATGGCTCTAAGGATAGCAGGAAGGGTATTATCTTTGGCAACCTCAAAATTGAAGTCTTTAATCCGAATCGCTTCACTGAACTCATATACAGGTTCCTTAAAGTGGAGTTCCAGTACGGAGTTAGGCTTTACTTCTAGTTCTCCTTCTCCTTGTGATGACACTGAAGCAATAACTATAAAGGTCAAAAGCATCAGGCATAATGAGGCAAAGAGTCCTATAATGACAGCCAAGACCGTCTTGAGAAAATTTTTCATATGGTTAATTTAGAAATTACATAAAAGCAATAATCATATATCCCACTACAATAGCCACGATGGTAGCCACAAAACCGGGGATTTGGAAAGAGTGGTTCAGCACATATTTTCCAATGCGGGTGGTTCCTGTTCTGTCAAAATTGATTGCTGCTACGACTGTTGGGTAGTTCGGAATAAAGAAATATCCATTAACGGCAGGGAACATCGCAATAAGAGCCAAAGGAGAAATTCCTAAGAGCAATCCTAAGGGGTAGAGCATACGCACGGTAGCTGCTTGGCTGAATAGGAATATAGACATCACAAAAAGAGCCACCGCAAAAAGGAAAGGATAAGCAGTTACAATATCTGCTATATGTTTTTCAAAGAAATCCAAATTTCCTTTGAAATAGGTGTCTCCCATCCAAGCAATTCCAAAGATAGCAATTACCGCTTGCATTCCTGCGATGAATACAGAGCCTTTCACTGCTTTAGAAATGTCCGCTTTGGAGAAGATAAGCATCAGTCCGGCGGTCGACATCATTACGATTTCGATAATTTGGGTCATTTCCATCTGTACCATCTTATTATCTATCTTAAAGGTAGGACGTAATGCATCTATAGAGCCAAAGAGTACGATAGAGAGCACTCCTATGAGGAAGATAATTACGGAAATCTTAGCGCGTTTCTGTTGTTCAGGAGTAGGTGTTTCTTTTTCGTTTTTATCAGTCTTGATAAGCCCTTCCTGTACACGGCGGAGATATTCAGGGTCTTTTTCCAAAGGCATCCCAATAAAGCTCACTGCAATAGCCCCTACAATTACCCCAATAAGGGTAGCAGGAATACATACCATAAGGATATTACCCAAGGTAATTCCTTTGCCCCCTAAGAGTTCTGCAGAGAGTAGGGCAGCAGTAGCCGCTGAGATAGGGCTAGCGGTAATAGCCTGTTGGGAGGCAATTACTGAGATAGAGAGTGGACGCTCAGGACGCACTTTGCTGTCGGTAGCAATTTCCGATATGATAGGTAAGAGTGAATAAGCAATATGTCCTGTTCCAGAGAAAAGTGTAAAGAAATAACAAACCACAGGAGCAAGGAAAGTAATCATAGCAGGATTCTTACGTAGAATCTTCTCCGCTACCTTGACCAGATAATCCAGCCCGCCAGCGGCTTGTAGGGTGGCGGCAGCGGTGATTACTGCCACAATAATCAGCATTACATCAATGGGAGCTTTTCCTGGGGCAAGCCCAAAGCCAAAAACTAAAATACTCAAGCCCAACATCCCAAAGATACCAAGCCCAATACCTCCTACTCTTGCTCCTATAAAGATAGCAGCAAGAACAATTAATAGTTCAATATAAATCATAGCAAATAATTTAAGTTTTATTAACTAGTTTCGACCTACAAAGGTACGAATTTAATTATTAACAAAGACACTTTAATAAGATTTTTTTGGAAACAAGTACGTAAAAGACAACTTAGTTTTTATTAAAG
>CAJPPS010000096.1 GCA_905372595.1 uncultured Capnocytophaga sp.
AAGGTTCGAGTCCTTGTAGACCAACAATTTAGAAATTCTTCTGAATTGGGTTAATCATATTATTATAGTTTAAAGTTATTTGAAAAAAGCAATCTTAATTGGTTGCTTTTTTTATTGTGTAATTCAAAAAAAAGTCGTAACTTTGCCCCACAATACACAATGGTCTATGGTGTAATGGTAACACAACAGATTCTGGCTCTGTAATTCAAGGTTCGAGTCCTTGTAGACCAACTAAAAAAGGTATAAACATTTCATTTATACCTTCTTCCTTCAAACAAAAATATTTTTCTATCAATCACTTCAAATTTTAGAAAACAGAAATCTGTGTTCGCATTGTAAATCCTTCCAAGAACTTTACACCTCGGTAAGAATTTCCCTTGTCATTCAAGCGTGGGCTCCATACAGCAATTGCATAATGACCAGGCATAATAGCTACAATCCCTCCTCCTACGCCACTCTTACCTGGAAGTCCTACTCGAAAGGCAAATTCGCCAGACTCATCATAAAAACCACAAGTTTGCATAATCGCATTGATACGCTTGGTATATATGTGTGGAAGTATGCGCTTTTGATTATGGAGTGTAATTCCATCATTGGCTAAGAAAGTGAATACATAAGCTAGCGATTCACAGGTTAGTTCTATAGAACAGAGCTTAAAATAGAAATCCAAAACTTTTTCGGGCTCATTTTCTATATTTCCAAGAGATTTTATATAGTAACAGAGTGCAAAATTACGGTATCCCACCTCTTTTTCAGAAGAAGCTATGGCTTGAGAATAGTTAATAGTAGGATCATTGGCTAATTCTCTCACAAAATTCAAGAATTCTTCCTCAGCATTCTTAAAATGAGACAGTAAAATATCACAGATAACTATTGCCCCTGCATTAATCAAGGGGTTACGAGGGATCCCATTATTAGCTTCTAGTTGTAATAATGAATTGAACGATGTTCCCGAAGGCTCTACCGACACCCGCTCCCATATACTATCCCCGAAAATATCATATGCCAGAGAAAGAGAAAGCACCTTGGCTATACTCTGTATAGAAAATTTTTCTTGATAATCCCCTATTCCAAAGGTATTTCCCTCTAGTGTATGAATAGCTATTCCAAACTTATCAGGACTGATATTAAGGAGTTCAGGGATATAAGTAGGGATTTTTCCTATATTTTTCCCTTGATATACCTTATTATAGATTCCTGTAATGGTCTTTGCATAAGCTGTTTGTTCGTTCATAGCCCTTTTATTTAGAAAGAATTGATTGTTTTTCGGATGGCTACCAAGCGCGAGAGTAAGCCCTCAAGCAAGTCTAGATGAAGCATATTTGCCCCATCACTTTTGGCATTGGCAGGGTCAAAATGCGTTTCTATAAAAATTCCATCTACTCCATTGACAACACCTGCACGGGCAATGGTCTCAATCATATCTGGACGTCCTCCCGTAACTCCTGAGGTCTGGTTAGGTTGCTGTAGAGAATGGGTAATATCCAGTACCACAGGGGCATACTGTCGCATTGTAGGGATTCCCCTGAAATCTACTATCATATCCTGATAACCAAACATCGTACCCCTATCAGTAATACAAACCTGCTCGTTATTACAATCACGTACTTTCTGAACAGCATACTGCATACTCTCTGGACTCATAAACTGTCCTTTCTTGAGGTTTACAGCCTTTCCTGTACGAGCTGCTGCAACTACCAAGTCTGTCTGCCTAACCAAAAAAGCAGGAATCTGTAATACATCCACGTACTGAGCCGCAAGCTCAGCATCTTTTACTTCGTGAATATCGGTTACGGTAGGCACCTGAAAGGTCTGAGAGACTTTCTGTAGAATCTTCAGCGCTTTCTCGTCTCCAATTCCTGTAAAAGAGTCTATTCGGCTACGATTTGCCTTCTTAAAGCTCCCCTTGAATATATAGGGTATTTCAAGAGAATCTGTAATTTTCACAATCCTTTCTGCTATACGCAAAGCCATATCTTCCCCCTCTATGGCACAAGGTCCCGCCAAGAGGAAGAAGTTATTGGATTGTAAGTGCTTGATATGAGGTATTTTTCCTAAATCCACTTTTCAACTAATTAAATCGTTATTCTCTACTACTTCCCACAAGCCTATAAGCCCAATAAAGGAGCTGAGCTAAGGAACCTAAAGCCGCCACTAAGTAAGTACGAGCTGCCCATTTAAGGGAGTCTTCAGCCCCTGCATATTCCTGTTGGGAAACCATATTTTTATTCTTAAGCCACGCCAAAGCACGGTTACTTGCATCATACTCTACAGGTAATGTGATAAAGGAAAAAAGAGTAGTTACTGCAAAAAGTATAATCCCAAACAATGCTAGATAATAGCCAAAACCTACCTTAACTCCTGCTCCTAGAAGAAGACCTCCAAAAATAAGCCACGGAGAAAGATTAGAAGAAATATTTACCATAGGAACTAGCTGAGAACGAAGGGTAAGCCAAGCGTATGCTTGTGCGTGCTGTACAGCGTGCCCACATTCGTGAGCGGCTACTGCTGCGGCAGCGGCATTACGTTGGTTATATACAGCTTCACTGAGATTCACCGTTTTATCCAGAGGGTTATAGTGGTCTGTGAGCCTCCCAGGGGTTGAAATGACTTTTACATCATAGATACCGTGGTCTTGAAGCATTTTCTGAGCTATCTCCGCTCCACTCATTCCATTACGCAAATGCACCCTAGAATAATAATCAAACTTGCTTTGCAAACGATTACTCACCAGCCAACTCACCAGAGCAATGGCTCCAATAATCACATAATAAAGTATCATAATCTTTTAATTCTTATTTTGTTACTCTTTATATATCACTAAAATTATGCCAAAAGAAGAAACTGACAAGATGTCATTTTTTAAAAATACCCTCCTTTTTTCCTATCCTCCATAGCAGCTTCAGTAACGCGGTCATCGATTCGGGTTTCACCACGTTCGGAAATACGAGAGGCAGAAATTTCACGTACTACTTCTTCCAATGTAGTGGCTGAACTCTCTACGGCTGCAGTACAGGTCATATCACCTACGGTGCGGTAACGTACTTGCTTGCTGAGGATTTTATCATTCTCATCTATCTGAATAAAAGGAGAAACTGCTATCAGGCGACCTTCGTACTCAATTACCTCTCTATTATGAGCAAAATAGATAGAGGGAAGTTCTATATTCTCCTGCTGGATATAGCTCCATACATCTAGTTCTGTCCAGTTGGAAATAGGAAACACACGTACATTTTCTCCCTTGTGGATTCGTCCGTTATAGATATTCCACAACTCGGGACGCTGGAGCTTAGGATCCCATTGCCCAAATTCATCTCTAACCGAAAAAAAACGCTCCTTTGCCCGTGCTTTCTCCTCATCACGACGTGCTCCACCTATACAAGTATCAAAGTGAAATTCTTCAATCGTATCAAGTAATGTATGAGTTTGTAGCCAGTTACGAGATGCAAATTTTCCTTTGGGTTCAGTAAGTCCTTTAGCTTTAATGGTATCTTCCACTTGGCGAACAATCAGCTCAGCCCCGATACGCTTGGCGAGAGCATCACGGTAAGCGATGGCTTCGGGGAAGTTGTGTCCTGTATCAATATGTACCAGAGGGAAAGGAATCTTCATAGGAGCAAAGGCTTTTATCGCCAAATGTACCAAGGTAATTGAGTCCTTTCCTCCACTGAAAAGGAGTGCAGGGCGCTCAAACTGCGCTGCTACTTCGCGCATCATATAAATACTTTCTGCTTCTAGTTGCTTAAGATGTTCATTCATAAAATTTTCTTATTTTAGAAATCATTTCTGAGAGTTTGTAGAAAAATCAAATTTGATGGATAAATAAGCTCTATTTCTCAATCCATCTTAAAGGCAATAGGATACTTATAGATGGTCGCTATAGGTCTTCCTCGCTGCTCTGCCGGAGCCACTTGGGGAAAACCTTCGAATATCCTTCGAGCTTCTTTTTCTAAAATTGGCTCTTTCGCTTCTACCTCTTTTATAGTGAGAACGCCTTTATTATCTATCAGAAGAGTTAGCTCCACCCTACCTTGTATTTTTTTCTTTATGGCTTCTTGGGGATAACGAAATTTATCAAGCACCCAGTTATCCAAGCATTCTTTTAAAGAGATTCCTATAGTATACCCTTTATCATCAGTATAAAGACAACGCGCCTGTTTTTCTATCAGGGCAAAAGGGATATCCTCCTCTTCCTGTGCTTGCAAGGGAAAAGAACTAAAAATAATACTTATAAAATATAGAATCCTACTTACTTTCATAATATTTTTAAGAAATAAAATTACAATTTATTTTCTACATATACAAGTCAGTTAGCGAGTCTGAATACGATAGGATAGTTATAGAGAATATTTACAGGCTTGCCTCTTAGTAGGGCAGGGGAGAACTGAGGGAATCCGTCAAATATCCTACAGGCTTCTTCTTCCAAGAGGGGATTACGCCCTATAATTTCTTTTATAGAAAGAATACCCTTTTTATCTATCCTGAGTTGTACGATTACTCTGCCTTGAATCTTTTTTTCTACAGCTTCCTGAGGATATCTAGAATTCTTTATTACCCATTGATCTAAAAAATTCTTGAAAGGTATTTCCTTTGTTTCTCCTGTAATTGTATCTGTTTGTACGTAATAAGGGTGTTTCTCTATCAGGAAAAAAGGGATATCTTCTTCTTCCTGTGCTTGCAAGGGAAAAGAACTAAAAATAATAGCTATAAAATATAGAATCATACTTGCTCTCATTATGCTCTTTTTTAAGAGGACAAAAGTACAACTTATTTTTCAATAAGCGAATGTTTTTAGGAAATAATATATAAGAGGACTTCTACGATTCTACAACTAAGCACTGTACTTGCCCTTGCGCCAGATTTCTACAGAATTGATAATATTTTGCCAAAGAATATAACAGCCTGGTCCCACTGTAGAAAGTGGATGTAGATAGTTAGCCGCTATCCAAATAGCAAAGGCTGTGTTCTTCTGCCCCAATGCCTGACCAGACTCAATAGAAGCCCCCAAAAAACGTCCTATAAGCCATCCTACAGCATATTGTAACAGACACAATAACAAGCCTGAAAAAGCAATTAAAAGCAAAAATCCTATTCCTGAAGTGGCGTGAAAAATATTTTTTAGGGTAGTCCCTGTCACAATCATTAGTGAACACCCCCAAAGGTAAAAGGATAAATCAGGAACATGTATGAGCCATTGATAGAACTTACGAAGTGGTGGCAGGCGCTTGGTAAGCAGTGCCAATATCATTGGCACCACCAACACTAAGCATACCTTATTCAGTATCAATAGAAAAGCACTCCAAAAAGTCATTCCTGATGTGGGTTCTATCAGAGGAAAACAAATAGGAATCAGCAATGCACAGAGAAGATTTGAAAGAAAGGTGTAAGTGGTCATCTGTTCTAGATTACCTCCCAGCTTAAGAGTAACCACTGCCGCTGCCGCCGCACACGGACCTATGATGCAGGCAAGCACACTCTCCAAAAGAATCAAAGAGGTTCCTTCTATCTGAAAAATAAGAATCCCTCCTACAATAATCGCTACAAAAAATAACTGAAAAACAGCCGTCCAAAAATGCCACTTCACCAAAGCTAATTTTCTAAAATCGACCTTACAGAAAGTAACATAAAGAATCAAGAACATAAACAGAGGAAGAATACTATCAAATATAGGTGCTAGCCTAACAGAAATGGGATCAAGTACGGGCAGGTAATAGAATAACAAATATACCCCTGCCCCTATCCCCATAGAGACAACCAATGTCCAATTTTTTATCAAATAAATAAA
>CAJPPS010000097.1 GCA_905372595.1 uncultured Capnocytophaga sp.
GCATAATAGCACAAGGAGCTACAGAAGGGCATACTTCTTATGTATATAATTCAAAAGGGAATCTTCTAAGTAAGACTGGTTTTATAGATGGAAGGCTTTCTTGGAGTGAATGTTATGATGAATGCCAGTACCTTGTAGGAGAGGTTTATGTCAGTCAAGAAGGAGAAATCTATAATAGACAACATTACTATCAGCAAGATTCACATCATAATCCTATAGAAAGAGTTATAATAAGTGATTTTCCTATAGAATTATACAGATATGAGATAGAATATTATAAGTAATAAATTTCTTATTTGTCGTTTGTCATTTGTCATTATTTTCGTATTTTTGCCCAAAAATAAAGAAATCTATGGAATTATACTACGCATTTTCAGTAATTATTGTATTAGCAGCTGTATTTTCTTATGTAAATGTAAGGTATGTAAAACTCCCAATGACCATTGGAATTATGGTGATTGCGATGATGGTATCGGTAGGGATTCGTCTTTTTGGGGAGAGCATCTTTGCGGGACTTTCTCATAAGCTGGAGAGCCTTCTACAGGGGTTTGATTTTACAGAAATTCTGATGGGTGCGATGCTAAATTTCCTACTCTTTGCGGCGGCTTTGCATATTAATATATCTGACCTAAAGGAGTATAAAATCTCTATCTTTACTTATGCTACTGTAAGTGTAGTACTTTCTGCTTTTATTATTTCAGGCTTACTTTATTATATAGCTTATTGGATAGGGATTGAGATTCCTTATACATATTGTTTGCTTTTTGGTACACTGATTTCGCCTACAGATCCTATCGTAGTTTTGGGAGTTCTCAAGCAAGCCAATGTGCCTAAGCGTATAGAAACAAAGATTACCGGCGAGTCTCTCTTCAATGATGGAGTAGCCGTGGTGATGTTTGCCGTAGTACTTAAGTTGGCTACCGATACTTCTTTTGAGCCTTCGTTCAATGCGATTTTCAAGCTCTTCCTTTTGGAAGCAGGAGGAGGGATTTTCTTAGGAGTTCTTCTGGGATGGCTTGCCTCAGAAATGATGAAAAAGGCAGATGATTATCACGTAAGCGTATTGGTTACCCTTGCCGTGGTAATGGGAGGCTTCCTTATAGCCAAAGCTTCTCACGTATCCTCTCCGTTGGCAATGGTAATTGCAGGGCTTTTTGTAGGAAACATAGGTAAGAAAGCCAATAGTGAGGAGAATAGGGATTATCTAAGTAAGTTTTGGGCAATTGTAGATGAGATTTTGAATGCAATTCTCTTTCTTTTTATCGGGTTTGAGATGCTTCTGATAGATAATTTGGACAAACAGTTTCTTTTGGGAGGAATAGCAATCATTGTTTGCCTTATAGGTCGTGCTTTAGCTATCTATATTCCAGCCAAAACTATTCTGAGAAAGGTAAGTACTTATTCACGAGGTTCTCTCATCACAATGGTGTGGGGAGGCGTACGTGGGGGTGTTTCCATTGCCTTGGTGCTCTCTATTCCTCAAGATCAGGTCGGTTTTAAGGAAACGCTCCTACAGATAACCTATATTGTAGTGCTTTTCTCTATCTTAGTGCAGGGGCTTACAGTAGGAAAAGTGGCTAAAAATGCTCTTCATCGTGATGAAGTAATGATAAGGCTTAAGCGTATTAAGGCAGCTCAATTGCGTAAAGGAAAGGAATAATCTGTTTTTGGGAAGATGAATAGATGTAAAATATCATATTTTTGTTGTTTTTTCTGGATTCTATCCTTCGCTTATAGCCAATACAAGACAGATTGGAGTAGAGAAAGACTTCGTAAAGGTATCAAAACGCTTCGTGTAAAGGGGTATTCGGTACGTGAAAATGGCTCAATAGCACAAAAAGGGGCTATCATTGCTGATATGAATGTAGAAAAAACATTCAATTCACAGGGTAATCTTATCTTAGAAATCTATTTTGATGATAAAAATGCAGAGACACTTCGTTATGAGTATGTGTACAACGCACAAGGTGTCAAAAAATATAAGCTACACCTCAATCCCCAGCGAGAAAAAGTAGGACTTACTCTCTTTAACTGTAATGGTGAGGGGAGTATTACCAAGGAAGAGACATATGATGAGAATGGAGAATTGGAATATTCGGCTTTCTTTATCTATAATGATCAGGGACTTCCCTTGGAAAGCAACTTCCTTAGAGATGATTTCTCTGCTAAAATCAATTCTACTTATGATAGCAAAGGGCGACTTTTAGAACAAGAACAACATATAGTCGATAAGGGAGAGAATATTCTCAACAAAGCCAAGTACCGTTATAATGGTCACGGAGACTATGACCGCATCCTTTCCCTGCTCAATAAAAACTTTGTACAGAAGAATACTTTTCAATACAAATATGATAAAAATGGGAATTGGATAGGTCGTTTTGAATATCAGGACGGAAAACCAAAGACTATTGTTGAGAGACAGATAGAATATTTCTAATTTTTACACTTCTTAAGTCTTTTCTCTATTTGTTTTCGCTCTTCAACATAAGGAATCTCCTTAGAAAGAGCTGTTTTGTACTGTTCTTCCGCCTCTTTATAGCATCTATTTGTCCAATAAGCCTCCCCCAATAAGTAATATCCTTTCCAATAATCAGGATTGAGAGCTGTTAAGGAGAGATAATCGTTCATTTGTATGGTGGATTTCTCTTGTAATTGCAGGATAAGTTGCTGTTCTAATTGCCGATATTGTTCGTAATCCTTGTAGGCTTGTGTATGAACAAAGGGATCAGCGGGAATATTCCGCTGGGTTTGTAGATGTACACTGTGTGAAGGATAGGAAGGTTCCTTGAAAATCTCCTTGAGGTCATAAGCAATATAGGCTCCTAACTGATAGGGAGCTGTGGATACCCAAGCAATACAATCCTCGGGAGAGAAAATTACACTGTGATGGGCTAAGAGTTGGTTAAGGGCTTTCTCATTCCCATAGCCCAAGGCTTTTCCATTAAGTCCTTGAGTATTACGTAGAATAGTTGCTATTTTCTCAGGAGAAAGAATATTTCCTTGGGTAAGTTCCTGTAACTTTTCATAACGATAGGTGGTATGGGTAAGCTCGATTTGCTTGAGGTTTTTCTTATCCTTACTATAGGGGGCGCTCTGGAAGTGATTGGTACAGAGTAACAATCCATTATCTACTTCATATACACCGAATTTCTTAGGGGAAACTTCTATAAGGATAGCCTTACGCTCTTTGGCACTGCCTACCATAATGGATTCGGAGACAAATACACTTCGTTTTTTAGCAATGTTGATAGCTTCTTCGGTGGTGGAGGCAAACTGTAATATCTCCCTGCACAAGAGTGAGATAGGAGTACGTGCCTTAAGGGGGATATTGGACTTCCCAGCATTGATAGTTACGGTAAGCCCTTCGGTATTCATCCCCGACATTACTCCAATCATCCCTCCCCAGCTGTATGACATAAAAGGATAACCCTCCGTAGGACGTACAAAACGAATGAGTTTTTCGGTAGCAAAATCATCAGAAAGGTAAAAATCAAAGTTGCGCCCAATAAGAAGTTTCCCCTCTTGGGTATGCTTGCCCCAAGCTGCTAAGGAAGAACAGCCCACCAACATCAAGTCCTGTAGGGCGTGCCCTATATCGTGTGCAGAGTGTAGGTACAGACTGCGTTCGTACTTAGGCGCAATATAATCAAAAAGGCTATCGGCATAGCGGGATTGTCCATAAAGTTCGGCTCTATAGATAGGGGGGATATATCTATCAATATCTCGGTTGAACCATTTGAGGAATTTGAATAGAAAACTCTGTTTGCGTTCGGAAGGGACAAAGTCTTTGAGCTTAGTAAATAACAAACTATCCTGTCGGTGATAGAGCCTTTGGGTAAGTGCTCCTGAGTTCATTCCCAGCTGTAGGGGATTTCCTGAGAGGTATAGTTCCCATATTCCTTGCTCGTTGCGGATAAGATAATTGTCCTTAAAGGAATATAAAGAATCACCCAGATACTCTACCACAGGTATATGTATAGGATATGAAGAAACCTCTGGAGGAGATATCTTCTTATGAAATATACCACAAGAGCAGAGTAAGAACAGGAATAAAAAGCAATAGTTTTTCATAAATATCGAGGTTAGCAATCAGCCTTAGGATGTAGTAGTAGGTGTGTATCTGAAGGGGAGAGGTAAGGAATTCCTAATCCTAAGCCTCGTAGGACAAATAATACACCTACTAAAATGACTACTATAGGCAACCATTGGTTAAGCCTTCTCCTTAGAGCGATTGGCAAAAAGTCCCCTAAAAGTACGAGTAAGAGCATCAGCGGAATAGTTCCCAGCCCAAAAGCAGTCATATAAGCCATACTTCCCCACAAATTTCCCATAGCTAAGGCACCAAAGAGGGCGGTATAGACCAAGCCACAGGGGAGAAACCCATTGAGAAAACCTATAATGAATGAGCTTGAGAGGGTCTTTTTCGTCAGTTGCTTCCCTAAAGCGTTCTTGAGAGAGGTAAAACCCTTGAGGAGAGGATTCTGTATGACCTTTATTGAGAGATGAAAGAGTGAGAAAATCCCCATACCAATCATAACAAGACCTGCAAAAATGGAAAATTCCTGCTGATATTGAGCTATAAAAAGCCCTTCTCCTATTCCTCCAAAGAGCAATCCTATCAGGGTATAGGAAAGGGTCTTACCCGTGAAATAAGCTCCTAACTGTAGGTAACGGAAGCCCTTATGTTGTCTTTGTAAAGGAAGCAGTAGTGCAATGGGTCCGCACATCCCCACACAGTGTAAGCTACCAATAAAACCTAAGGTGAAAGCCAGTAGGTACATTTAATAAATAACTTTATCGAACAAGCTCAAGTAATTTTTCCCCTCAAAGCCGTATTCCACACGGATATTCCAGCGTCCTTCTTTGAGCAAATTGTCAGGAATTACCAGTGAACAGCCATCAAGAGCCGTGATAGGTAAGGTAAAATCCAGCTTGCTATCCGAAGGGCGATAACAGGAAATTACCCCGATGACCTCCTTACCTGTTACTGAGGCAGGAAAGTCAAGACGAATTCCTTCCTTAACGCCTGGTGTATAGGTCAGTTCCACTTGCATTTGTGTCTCCAAGGTTTGTTTCTCTGTATCTATATCTTTCTGAAAGTCCAGTTCCTGAGCATAATAGTTTTCGGTAACCAGCTCGTGATCGTATTTTTTATCTACCAAAGTGATGACAAAAAAGTACATAATAAAGCCCATAAAAGCTAAAATAGCCAAAAGTATGCCTGTACCCCAAGTGAATTTCATAACTATCTTTTTTTGTGAGCAAATTTACTACAAAAAAAAGAATTGTAATCCATATTTCTATAGATTTTTTTGATAGTGATTTTCTTGGTTCTGAGAAATATTTAGTATCTTTTTCAAAAATAGGAACTATATAAGCAGATTCGACTCTTGATAAGTTTGTAGGCAGCTGGATAGATAAGCTCTACAAATCCTTAGGATAGGATACTGATAAAAACTACTAAGTGTACAAAGATTTACTTTTAGATATTATAATTTAATACAATTTTGTTATACTAAGAGAAAAACTAATTTTTATGATAGCAGATATATTAAGGGTAGTATTGACCTAGAAACAGTAAAGGAATAGAGTTTTGAGGTTAAAAAACTTTTGTAAGAAAGAAACTCAATTTTTCAGATATTTCTTTTAAATTCATTATTGAAGTATATACTTTTTTTAGGTTGCAAAGGTACGACTTTTTAGAGAATTTGTCAAGTTAAAAAATAGGAGTTTATGAGTTAATTATTTGATAAGAATTCTTAAAGTATATAGTT
>CAJPPS010000098.1 GCA_905372595.1 uncultured Capnocytophaga sp.
GCCGAAATCTGATATTCTATCCAGTTGAACTACGCGGCCAAATTCTTATAGTTTAAATAAAAATAGTTCTTTGTTGTTTTAAGAAAGCACTTTCTTAACAAGAGTAGCAATTAGCTTCCCATCTGCTTTTCCTGCAAGCTCCTTGGTTGCCTCTCCCATTACTTTTCCCATATCCTTAAGAGAAGTAGCCCCTAATCGACTCACTATCGCTTGTAGGTGGGCGGTTACTTCCTCCTCTGAGAGCTGTTCTGGGAGGAATTTTGCAATAATTTCAGCTTGAGCTAGCTCAGGAGTTGCCAAGTCCTCTCTGCCTTGTTCTTGGTAAAGCTGTGCGCTTTCTCTACGTTGTTTTACCAATTTCTGTAAGAGCTTAATCTCGTCTTCATCTGAAAGCACATCCCCCGCTTTTGCTTCTGTCTTGGCAAGCAATATAGCAGACTTCACTGCACGCAAGGATTCCAAAGCAACTGTGTCTTTTGCTTTCATAGCCTCCTTAAGGGCTTCCATTATTTTTGACTCTAAGCTCATTATATTGTGTTTAATTTCAAGGGCAAAAGTACGTATTTTTTCAGAAATATAAAAATTTTTTTCTTCCTTCCTCTTCTGGTTCTTTTTGTCTTAATTGGTGAAGAGTAATTCACGATACTTGGTTAGTGTCCAGAGCTCATCATCCACCATAAGTTCCAACTTATCACAGTGGTAGCGTATGGGATCAAAGAAAGCCTTGACCTGACGGCAATATGCGTGTGCTTTTTCCTCAAAAGTAGGAAGTGTATTGGCTTGCTTACGAGCTTGGATCATTGCTTCTACATTGGTATGTATCTCCTTAATATGTCGGGAAATCCGCTGGATCAAATCTATCTGTTCAGAAGCCACCTCTTGATAATTCTCTGCGAAAATCTCCTTAAGTCCTCGTACATTCTCAATCAGTGTATTCTGATAGCGGACGGCTGTAGGCACCACGTGATTTCGTGCGATATCTCCTAATACACGGGACTCTATTTGTATGGTCTTCACATATTCCTCTAAAGCTATCTCATAGCGTGCTTCCAGCTCTACCCTACTGAGCACTCTCATTTCCTCAAAAAGAGCCAAGGCTTTAGGAGAGATATTCTCTGTAAGAGCCTCAGGAGTTGTTTTGTGATTCGAAAGACCTCGACGAGCAGCCTCTTCCTCCCATTCCCTGCTATAACCATCTCCTTCAAAACGTATTTTTTTGCTCTGTTTAATATATTCTCTGAGTACCTTAAAGAGGGCATCTTCTTTCTTGATTCCCTGGTCTATAAGTGCATCTACCGCCTTTTTGAATGCTGTCAATTGCTTAGCTACGATGGTATTAAGTACCATCATTGGCTTTCCACAGTTGGCTTTGGAGCCTACTGCTCGGAACTCAAATTTATTCCCTGTAAAGGCAAAAGGAGAGGTGCGGTTGCGGTCTGTAGTATCTAGGAAAAGATCGGGTATCTTGCCTACTACATTCAGCTTGAGGTCTGCTTTTTCCTCCATAGAGAGCTCCTCAGAAGCATCCTCAAGAGCATTGAGCACCTTGGTTAGTTGTTCTCCTATGAAAACAGAGACAATCGCAGGGGGTGCCTCATTGGCTCCCAACCGATGGTCATTACTTGCTGAAGCTACAGAAGCTCTTAATAACGGTTCATATTCGCATACTGCCTTGATAGTACAAATAAAGAAAGTGAGGAATTGTAGGTTCTTCATCGGAGTTTTCCCTGGAGAAAGCAAATTGACTCCTGTATCGGTAGCCAAAGACCAGTTGTTATGCTTCCCTGATCCATTAACTCCTACAAAAGGTTTCTCGTGGAAAAGGACAGTGAAACTATGTTTTTCAGCTACCTTTTTCATCACATCCATCAGCAGAGCATTCTGATCCACCGCCAAGTTGGCTTCTTCAAAGATAGGAGCAAACTCATACTGATTAGGAGCAACCTCATTATGCCTTGTTTTGATAGGAATTCCCAAGAGCATACACTCCTGTTCGAGTTCTCTCATATAACTAAGAACACGGCTGGGAATAGCTCCAAAGTAATGATCCTCCATTTGTTGCCCTTTAGCAGCTTGATGTCCCAAAAGGGTACGACCTGTGATGGTAAGGTCAGGACGTGTCCTAGCCAAAGAGGCATCTACCAGAAAATATTCCTGCTCCCAACCAAGAGTAACCATTACTTTTTTTACATTTTTATCAAAATACTGGGCTACAGCCGTAGCGGCTTGATCTATTGCGGTAAGTGCCTTGAGCAGAGGCGTCTTATTATCCAAGGCTTCTCCTGTATAAGAAATAAAAATCGTAGGAATACAAAGAGTAGTTCCATATACAAAAGGTGGCGATGAAGGATCCCAAGCAGTATAACCTCTTGCCTCAAAAGTATTGCGAATACCTCCATTGGGGAAGCTTGAAGCATCGGATTCCTGCTGTACGAGTTGCCCTCCTCCGAACTTCTCAATAGCTTGGTCTCGCCCAATAGGTTCAAAGAAAGCATCGTGCTTTTCCGCTGTTCCTCCTGTAAGGGGCTGAAACCAGTGTGTATAGTGAGTCGCTCCCTTGCTCATTGCCCAATCACGCATCGCTATAGCTACCTGATCCGCCATAGAACGTTCTATCTTTACTCCTGAGTGAATGGCTTGCATTACTGCCTCAAACGCTTCACGGGTCATCACCGCACGCATCGCTTTTTCATTAAATACGTGAGAGGCAAAAAGCTCTGAACGTTTAGAAGACTCTGTTACTACTACAGGGACTTTTCTTTGTGCTTCTGCTAAAGCATTAAATCGTAATGGGGTCATTATACTTGATTTTTTTAGTTATTCTAACATCAGAGCGCCTACGGTAGCATTGCTGGTCTCATCAATGAGGATAGCACTTCCCATAGGAGGATTCTCAGCAAAAGAATCATATACTAATGGAGTTGCTGCTTTTATTCGTATCTTAGCAATTTCATTAAGCTTTATACTTTCTACGTCCGCTTGTTGTTCAAGGGTATTTACATCTATCTTATAGGTGATCTCCTTTACAATTACTTTTACCAATCGGCTACGTTGTTGTAAAAGGTACTTATTTCCTTCCTGCAAGGAACGTTTATCCATCCAGCATACAATGGCTTCAGCTTCGTGACTTTCAGAAGGTTTATCAAAATCCTCATTCACAAAATAGTCTCCCCGTGAAATGTCTATATCATCTTCTATGTGTATCACCACAGGATCACCTGCTTGGGCTTGAGCCACTTCCTCTCCATTACGCTCTATCTTACTAATAGTAGTAGAAGCTCCCCCTGGAAGAATAACAATGGGGTCTCCCTTATGATAAGTACCTGAAATTATCTCTCCTGCATAGCCTCGATAATCGTGCAAGGCTTCTGTCTGAGGACGAATGACATATTGTACTTGAAAACGCGGTTTCTGGTAGCTGTTTTTGTTGATTTCCACAGCTTCTAGAAAATCTAAAAGCGAACTTCCCTTATACCAAGGCATTGCCTGAGTAGTATTTACAATATTATCCCCTACAAAAGCTGAAATAGGGAAGTAATGTACGCTCTTGAGCCCCAATCGCTGAGCTATTTGCTCATATTCTTTCTTAATAGCACTGAAAACGTCTTCAGAATAGCCTACCAAATCCATTTTATTCACTGCTACTACAACCTCAGATATATTTAGTAGCGAAGCAATAATGGAATGACGGCGGGTCTGTTCTGTTACTCCATTTCGAGCATCCACCAAGATAATTATCAGGTCGGAATTGGAAGCCCCTGTAATCATATTACGTGTATATTGAATATGCCCCGGAGCATCAGCAATGATGAATTTGCGCTTAGGAGTGGAGAAGTAACGATAAGCAACATCAATTGTAATTCCCTGCTCGCGTTCGGCACGTAAGCCATCCGTGAGAATAGCAAGGTCTACACCATCTTCATTTTTATTCTTGGACTGTTGTTCCAACACTTCTAACTGATCGGCTAAGATACTCTTGCTATCATAGAGCAAACGACCAATGAGAGTACTCTTCCCATCATCCACACTTCCTGCTGTGATAAATCTTAATATATTCATTTCTTAATTGATTCGTTAGAGTTTTTTAGTTCTTTTTAATAGTGTCATTGGGTTGTACAATGGCTGGCTGTTGTGCGTCAATTGTTTGTATTTCAGCATAAGGTACAGCATCCAGCTGTTTCTTAAGAGGAGCTACAAAGGCTAAGTAGCGTTCCTTAAGCTTCCCATCAATAGGTACCGCATCGGGGAGTTTTTCCTTAAGCGGATCCACCTGTTGTCCATTTTTCCAGAATCGGTAACATACGTGAGGTCCCGTGGCAAGCCCTGTACTTCCTACCAGCCCGATGACTTCGCCCTGAGCTACAGATTTACCTTTTTTAGCAATAATTTTAGACATATGGAGGTATTGAGTCTCATAGGTGTTATTATGCCGTATCTTTACATAATTCCCATTCCCTGAAGTATATCCCGCTTGAATAACGGTACCGCTTGCTGTAGCACGGATAGGAGTGCCTGTAGGCGCTGCATAATCGGTACCAAAGTGCCCTTTCATCTGATGAAGAATAGGATGGTAGCGCATCCCAAAATGGGAAGTAATCTTGAAGATATCCAGAGGAGACTTCAGGAACATTCGCTTCATCATATTCCCATTTTCATCATAGTAACCATACTTCCCTGCTGCTGAATCCAAGGGAAAGTTAAAGGCATAGAAAGACTTTCCTTTATGCTCAAAGAAGGCTGCTTTCACCTGTACCAAGCCCGCATTGATGGTGTCATCTACATAACGTTCGTCATAGATAATCTTGAACTTATCATCCTCTTGGAGATGAAAGAAGTCAATGGTATAATCAAAAATCTGAGAAAGCTTATAGGCTGCCGCAAAGGACATTCCAGACTTCATTACATCTTCAATCAGATTATTTTTGATATAACCGCCCCCTTCTCTCTCCACAACGGTCACCTTGCGATCAATCTGCCTTACTGCGATAGAATCACTTACTTTAACCTCTATGAAATGTAACAAGTTCGGCTGATATATGAAATACGCAAGCGAATCTGGATTTTTTTTATCAAAAATAAAAGCATAAGGCTGTCCTGCTCGGAAGTCCTTTGGGCGAAGATACTCCTTGGCAAGTTCTGCCAAAGCGGCTACTTTCTTAGGGGAAATATGTTGGTTATTGAGAAGCTCTCCGAAAGTATCTCCTGACCTGAGTGTATCCTTCACTACATTGTAATCCAGAAGATTAAACCCATATTCGTAAGTTGGCTTAGGAGGAGGTGGTAACTCCTGTGTGGATGGAAGTTGCTCCTTAGGTTTTTCCTTACAACCTATCATCATAACGGAAAGACCTATACAGAAAATACTCACTCGTAGCATTCTATTCATAGATTGGGGTTTTAAAAGCGAGCAAAGTTCGTGTTTTTTCCTGAAAAATAAAAGCTTTTTAAAAAAACTTTTTCATTTATTGAGAGGAGAAAGAAATCCCTTGGAAGATGAATAACTTAGCTAGTGAGGAAAAGAGATGAATTTTCTCTATAGCAAAATAAGCAAGGGATAACTAAAAAATTAAGGCTTGATAACAAGAAAATATCATCGTTTTAACGTGCCTCCTGCTTGACTTTTAGTTCTAAATGTT
>CAJPPS010000099.1 GCA_905372595.1 uncultured Capnocytophaga sp.
GTAATAAGGTTATTTTTTAATAATATCCATTTTTTCAGCAAAATACTCACAGAAATCCCTCATTGTATCGGTCATTTTCTCATCTTGAGTAGCTTTGTAAAAAGTATCCGCCATTGTGTGTAGGGTCTGATAGAAGAAAAGTTTCATTTCCTCTAGAGGCATATCCTTTGTCCAAAGATCAATACGTAGGGCTTCTTTAGCTTTATGATCCCAAACGGCAAGGAACATCGCTTTGGCTTCTTGTAGGGCAACATCTCCATCAGGAGCTTCCCATAGGATACGTTCAGGAATGCGGTTTTCGTCCAGTTCTACTTGTAGTTTTATTTCAGAAGTATGATTCATTCAGATTATTTTTTAGGTTTATAATTAGCGTCTTTAAAGAGTTCTTCAGTAGGGATAGTCCCTAGCTGTGAGAGGGGAATAGGGTGCTTTTGCATATATTGCTTAACAATAGAAAGCCCGATGAACTTACCAATACTTCCAGGGGATTGGTTGTCCAAGTCCAGATAGAACTTGGAGAAGGGGGCAAGGTCAATGAATCGGTTTTGGACTTTCTTTTCGGTACTGTAAAGGAGCTGTTTGTCAATAAAATAGCGCCATATCTGAGCTTCGTTCTCCACTGCCCATTCATACTTTTCGGATGTGTACTTGAGCAAGTCTTCTTCAGGGGTTTTGGGAAGAAACTGCTGGGCAAGGTAGAGGAGCTTTCCCTCATAAATCATCGCATCAAGGAAGGTAGTATTGCGCTGAAGGGGAATAATAGCTCGTGCCAAAGATAGGGCAACATCCGTAGGGAGGTATTTTTGATCCAATTCTTGGGCAATATATCCTTCTATATCCACATAAAAAGGATGCTTAGCTCCCAAGTAGTTGTCCAGCCCAATAAGCAAGAGGCTATCGGCATAGATTACACGGGAAGGATAATCCACATCGGAGGTAAGAGTAACTATCTTGGCAGGGGTAAAATGTGGAAAATAGTACTTCACGTGCTGGTAGATATTCTTTATAGCTTTTTTCTGTTGGGAAAAATCACCAAAAGTCTTTGTTATTTCTGTAAAAAGCTCTTTTTGTAGTGAATCAGCCTGTTTTTCAGCCCATTCCTCATCAGAAGTATTATCAGGAAAGAAAAGGGGATATTTTGCTTTGACAAGTGGTAATTCTTTGGTAGGGGTATGGAAGAAGATAGAGTCCATACGCAGTAGCTTTACTTCCATTGGAATTTGGGCAATTTCCCTTTCAGTACGATCACAGCTTGCCAGAGCAAATAGGGAGACAAAAAGTAAAAATAGTTTTATTTTCATACGGCAAAGGTAAGAAAAAATATTTTATTTTTTTACAAGGAAAATCACTACTTTTGTCATTCCTTAATTTTCATTGGTATGATAAAAGCAACTTTCCAGAAATATACCCTACAATTCAAACGTCCCGCGGGCACTTCGCGTGGGGTGCTTACAGAGAAACCTACATGGCTCCTTACGATAGAAAAGGACGGGCATCGGGGCGTAGGGGAATGTAGTCCGCTCCCAGGACTAAGCATAGACGATATGGCTGATTATGAGCGGGCAAAGCTCCTATGGGTTTGCCAGCATATTACCTTGGGCAAGGAGGCGCTTTGGGAACAGCTTGGGAGCTATCCCTCTATTCAGTTCGGGGTAGAGCAGGCTTTCCTTTCTTTAGAAGCCCAAGAGAAAGACATCCTTTTCCCATCGGCTTTTACCCAAGGGAAAGAGGCAATTCCTATCAATGGACTTGTATGGATGGGCGATAAGATGTTTATGCAACAGCAGATAAAAGAGAAACTTACCCAAGGCTTTCGCTGTATCAAGATGAAAATCGGAGCGATAGACTTTGCCACAGAATACCAGCTACTTAAGAACATTCGTCTGGAATATACCCCTACCGATGTAGAACTACGAGTAGATGCCAACGGGGCTTTCTCTCCCCTTGAGGCTTTAGAGAAGCTCCAGCGACTAAGTGATTTACAGATTCACTCTATAGAACAACCTATCCGAGCGGGGCAGTACGAGGCAATGGCTCGCCTATGTGAGACTTCTCCCCTACCCATTGCTTTGGATGAGGAACTCATTGGTATTGCCTGCCCTGAGCGAAAAAAGGAAATTCTCCAGTGGATAAAACCTGCTTATATCATCTTAAAGCCCTCTCTTATAGGAGGTTATAGAGGTAGTGAAGAATGGATTACCTTAGCTGAAAAAGAAGGGATTGGCTGGTGGGTTACCTCTGCTCTTGAGGGGAATGTAGGGCTTTCTGCAATTGCTCAATGGACTTATACTCTTGGAAACTCCTTGCCTCAAGGTTTGGGTACAGGGAGCCTATATATAAATAATTTTCCTACTCCTCTAGAAGTAAAAAAAGGAGCCTTATGGTGGGTGAAATAAAAAAAATGTATATATTTGCACCAAAATAAGAACGATGGAACAAATATATATTTTCACCCTCTCAGCACTCTTCGCTTTGGCTATTTTTGACCTAATTGTAGGGGTAAGTAATGATGCGGTGAACTTCCTTAATTCTGCCTTTAGCTCTCGTGCGGCAAGGCTCCGTACCATTATGATTGTAGCGAGTATAGGGGTAGGAATTGGGGCAATTTTCTCCAATGGAATGATGGAGATTGCCAAAAAAGGAATCTTCAACCCAGAGATGTTCTACTTTGAGGAGCTGATGGTGATTTTCGCTGCTGTGATGCTAGCCGATATTGTTCTTTTGGACTTCTTCAATACAATGGGCTTGCCTACTTCCACCACTATATCCATCGTTTTTGAGCTCTTAGGAGCCTCGGTAGGAGTAGCTTTTGTCAAAGAACTGAAAGAAAAAGACCGTTTTTTCCACATAATTGACGGAGTAACAAATTATATCAATACAGGTAAGGTTGGGCAGGTAATTTCAGCTATTTTTGTCTCAGTATTCATTGCTTTTGTGGTGGGTTCCTTAGTGCAATTTCTCGCTCGTATCCTCTTCACCTATGATTTCGAGAAGCGGATGCGTTACTTCAGTGGAATTGTAGGTGGGATTGCCCTGACAGCCTTGAGCTACTTCTTGGTAATCAAAGGTTTAAGTGGGCTCTCCTTTATGCATAAGGAATATCTAGACTGGATAGACCAACATACAGGTTTGCTTCTAGGTATTTTCTTCGTAAGCTTTTTTATCTTAGGGCAAGTGCTCTACTGGTGCAAAGTAAGCATCTGGCGGGTGGTGATTCTCTCAGGTACTTTTGCCCTTGCGATGGCTTTTGCAGGCAATGACTTGGTAAACTTTATTGGGGTGCCGGTAGCGGCTTGGGACTCCTTCCAATTATGGGAAGCGGCAGGTACACCAGAACGAACTATGACGATGGAATCCCTTAGAGAGAACGTACAGACACCTCAGATATTCCTTATCATTGCAGGTTCCTTGATGATTCTTACCATCTGGTTCTCTAAGAAAGCCCTTAATGTGATGCAGACTGAAATGAAGCTCTCTCAGCAAGGAGGAGGAAAGGAACGCTTCGAGGCAACAGGACTCTCTCGAGGGATTGTCCGCTTCAGTGTATGGATTACCTCCTTGATAGAAGCCCTTATTCCTAAGCGTACACTAGCATACATAGATAGCCGTTTTATAAAACCAGAAGAAACAAATAATAATATAGATAAGCCTGCGTATGATATAATTCGAGCAGCGGTAAACCTAGTGGTTTCCAGTAGTCTTATCGCTATAGGTACTTCCTTTAAGCTCCCTCTTTCGACTACCTATGTAACCTTTATGGTAGCTATGGGTACCTCCCTTGCTGATAGAGCTTGGGGGAGAGAATCAGCAGTGTTCCGTGTGGCAGGTGTATTCAACGTTATCGGGGGCTGGTTCCTCACCGCTGGGGCAGCCTTTGTAATGGGGCTTATCACAGCCGTAATTCTCTTCTATGGGGAGATATACGGGCTTATTACAATGATTTTCCTTGTAGGCTACTTGGTAGTACGCAATGCCATTGCTTATCGCAAAAAACAACGTAAAGAGAAAGAAGCTCAGAAAAAACGTTTCAACAAGGAAGATCTTATTACTATTAGCGGAATTATGAAGCTCAGCTCCCAGAACATTGCTGGAGCGGTACAAACCATTGATGAACTTTACCATGAGGTCATTGATAACCTTGCTGTAGAGAACCACAAAGGACTGAAAGCCTGCAAAAAACGCGCTAAATCCCTTACTTCCGACATAGAAGACCTTAAGAGTGATATCTATTATTTTATCCGCTCTATTGATGATAGTTCCGTGACTTCCAGCAAGTTCTATATACTGATTTTGGACTACCTCCACAATATGTCCAATTCCATTAGCTTTATTGCTGATACAAGCTATACCCACGTGGATAATAACCATAAAAAGCTTAAATACAACCACATAAGAAACCTAAAAAACATTTCTGAACAGATGCAACGACAGTTCCAGAAAATCCTTGAAATCCTCAATGTATCGATGTATTCAAACTCTACTACCCAGCTTATCAAGGACGTAGGAGCTATTAAAGACGAGATTTCTGAACTTATCGAGAAGCAAATACGTGATATTCGCACCACTGAATCCAGCCCTAAAAATACCAAGCTTTATTTCAGTTTGCTCCTAGAAACAAGAGTGCTTACCCGCTCTATTATCAATCTGATGACACTTTTCAAGGAATTCAAAGATCAGTATAGAGAAATGTAAATGTTACCCACCTTACGACCCTCATAGCAGAACTACAAGGGGTAACCGAGTGTATAGACGGAATACGGCAGGCGCAAGAGGCGTTCAATACGCATCGTGTAGGCTATGAGAAAACGTTGGCGCATAACGTAAAGCAGGATTCGGCTACTCAGATGAAAGCCCCTATGCTTACGCTCATCAACGAAAAGCTTGTGCCTTATGCCACTACAATGAAAATGGTAGATGCGACCAAGTACCGCCATTTCGCCGATACTGTAACGCAAATCATCACCGATACGAACACTGCCATTAAAGTACGTTCCACTCGCAGTGCTAAAGGTAAAGATACCCCAACGACTTCCGCCAAGTCATAAGCTTTTGGAAAAGATACAAAACCCTCCCCACCAGTAGAGAATACTATAAGTGGGGAGGGTTTTATCAATCGTCAATTGTGTATTATCAATTGTTTTGTACCTTTGTAACCTCAAAAACTATTTATACTATTTTCTATTATGCCATTGGATATTGTTATTTTTAAGCAAGGAAAGGAGAAGGAATATGTGTCAATTGATGAAAAACTACATCAATTGATGTTTTCTCAGGACGCTATAAAACAAAGTAGATGCAGGGAGTTCTCTAAAATTAAGGATTATTACCTTACAGATGTTATTTTTATGGGAAAAACGCTTACAAACTTTATTGAAGACCTTAGAATGCTTTCACTTTCTGAACTTTCTCCTATAATAAAGCTATTAGAGCAAGCAGAAATAGAGAAAATACGTATAAGTGGAGACTAAAATAAATAGATGATGACGGTTATTGATATAGAAAATCTCTTAGATACTTGTAAAGATGAATATTTCTTAGTGGAAGAATCTACAGGAAATATATATTATCAATATAAAGAGGAAAAGAAAGTATTTATAAATTCTGAT
>CAJPPS010000100.1 GCA_905372595.1 uncultured Capnocytophaga sp.
GATTTTTCTGATATATATAACTTTGGAAATCATCTTTATCTGTATATATTTCGGAATGAGGAAATACCTCCTTTATTCTTTCCCGTTGGGAAGATAAAGGTGTGTAAATAACTACCTTATCCGCCTTATTGAACACTTTCGAAGAAGATAAAAGCTCCTCCAAAATCATTTCCTCTTGTATCTCTATACAAGCCGTAAGGGAATAAGTAGGATATTGTTCTTTGACAGTTGTAATTGAGAATTGTACCTCTTTAGGTTTTTGAGCATTGTCCTTGATAAGGATAAAATTATCTAAGAGTTGCTCCTTTTCCAAATAATTCTTAACTCCCTCAAAAGTAGCAATAGCCTCATAGAAATCTTGCTCATCTACTCCCATATTTTGGCATATCCATTTTGCTCCAGAGAGGCTTTCCATACACCCTCCCATTATCATCAAAGGTATCTCTCCCTCTGAGGTAATAAGATAAGTTGTTTGGTCATTAATCTCATAGGTTTCCTGCATATAAGGAAGCATTCTCAATTGATTTTCAGTATTTTCCACTAAAGAAGAAAGTAATGAATCCTGCTGATTATAGATAAGAATTCCTCCTTTAGTAAGGGTATCTATAAAAGATTGATAAGCTCCTGATTCTGAGGATTCAATCGTATCAATAAGAGCCAAAGTAGGCTGGTAGGCAAGAAAAATAGGCTGTTGCGTAGATACCATCTGCTGATGATTCCCCTCTATAAGGACGAATTCAGCTCTATCAGTTAGAGAACAATACTTATCCAACACTAATGTTTCTGTAAAATAATCTACTTTTCTATTATGATAAGCCATTGTATGAAGCACCATTGCTGTAATAAGAGGCTTAGTATGACCTGTTATAACTACACGTGTTTTCATTTTACATTCCTTATAGAGAAATTCTCCATAAGAATATATTGGGATATTTAGTTCTCTTGCTTTAAGAACTTCTGGATTATCATTATTTATAGTTTTTCCTACGATAATTGATTGTATATCATCAGTTATTCTATCTACATTTGTTCCTTGATAACAATCGGATATACCCACTTTAGAAAAATAATCTAGATTCTGTAGATTAGAAGAACTCACACTCACTGAAAAAATATATTTTCCTGATAATTCTCCTATAAATTGCTGTAAAAATAGCTCTCCTTCAAATATAATATGTACTCTCATTTTATAATTATTTTTGAAATAGACAAAGTTATAAAAAACTCCTAAAGTATCATACTTAAGGATATTCGCTTGCGAGGAATATCCACCTCTATCACTTTTACTTGGACTTGCTGATGGAGCTTCACCACTTCATTCACCTCTGATACAAATCCTTCCTTAAGTTGAGATATATGTACTAAACCACTTTCCTTGATTCCTATATCCACAAAACAACCAAAAGCAGTTATATTATTAACAATCCCAGGGAGTATCATTCCTTCACGAATATCATCAAAGGTCTTAATATTAGGGTCAAACTCAAATACTTTTGCACTCTGACGAGGATCTAAGCCTGGTTTTTCTAATTCTTTCAATACATCTTTTAGGTAAAGCTCTCCTGCTTCTGCCGAAATATATTTCTGGATATCAATACTATGGATAGCTCCTTTATTACCTATTAATTTGTCCAAAGGAATTGCCAAATCCTTTGCCATCTGCTTGATAATAGGATAAGCCTCAGGATGCACTGCTGAATTATCCAATGCATTCTTGGAGTTATGTACTCTTAAGAAAGCAACCGCCTGCTGATATACCTTATCCCCTAATCGAGGTACTTTCTTGAGTTCTTCTCGGGTTGCAAAAGCACCATTAGCAGAACGATAGGTAACAATATTTTCTGCCATTTTCTCACCTATCCCCGAAACATAGCTCAGGAGAGACTTACTGGCAGTATTAAGATTCACTCCCACCTTATTTACACAACGGATTACTGTTGCATCAAGCTCTTCCTTAAGAAGAGACTGGTTCACATCGTGCTGATATTGCCCCACTCCTATAGACTTAGGTTCTATTTTTACCAATTCAGCCAATGGATCCGCTAAACGCCTACCTATAGAAACCGCTCCTCTTACCGTAACATCATAGGAGGGGAATTCGTCCCGTGCTATCTTAGAGGCTGAATATACAGAGGCTCCTGCCTCACTCACTACAAATACCTCTACAGGCGAACTGAAAGCTATCTGCTTGATAAAATTCTCTGTTTCTCGAGAGGCTGTTCCATTACCTATACTTATTGCCTCTATATCATACTGTTCTACCAAAGAACGTATTTTCTTGGTAGCTATTGCAGTTTCATATTGTGGTGCGTGTGGAAAGATTGTCTCATTATGAAGTAAATCCCCTCTCTCATTCAAGCAAACAACCTTGCAGCCTGTCCGAAACCCAGGATCTATAGCTAAAATACGCTTTTCCCCTAAAGGTGCCGCTAACAAGAGCTGAGAAAGATTCTCTGAAAATACCGAAATAGCTTTGGCATCTGCTTTGCTCTTAGCCTCTTGTAATGCTTCATTTGTAATGGAAGGTTCCAAAAGTCTTTTATAACTATCCTTAATTGTTTTTTTTAGGAAATCAGCTGTTTCTCCGTTATTTTTAATAATGGTTTGTTCTATGAAAGGAATCGTTTCTTGAGTATCAACTTCTATTTTAAGTTTTATAAAACCTTCTTTTTCAGCTCGTAAAATTGCTAATACCCGATGAGAAGGAGCTTTAGAAAGCTGTTCATTCCAGTCAAAATATTGAGCATATTTCTGTGAATCTTCTTCTTGTGATTTTCCTTTGACTACTTCAGTGGTAATAAATGCTTTACGCTGAAATACTTTACGTAAGGTACGCCTTATATATGTGTTTTCATTGATCCACTCGGCTATAATATCAGAGGCTCCTTCTAGAGCTTCCTCTAAGCTAGCAACCTTATCCGAAAGATACTTCTGAGCAAGAGTATCCAAGCTGGTTATTCGCTGTCCCATTATCTGCTTTGCCAGTGGTTCCAATCCTTTTTCTTTGGCAATATCAGCTTTCGTTTTACGTCGTTTCTTATAGGGCAGATACAAGTCCTCTAGCTCATTTAATTCAAAAGAAGCTTCTATTTGTTTCTGTAATTCTTGTGAAAGTTTTCCTTGTTCATTAATACTATTAAGAATAGATTCTTTACGCTTACAGATATTTTCGTATTCTGTTTGGAATTTTGCTATTTGTTCTATGGCTACCTCGTCCAAATTCTGTGTAATATCCTTACGATAACGCGCAATAAAGGGAATTGTACAACCTTGTGAGAGTAATTCCAATGTATTTTCAATAGATTTTTCACTCAGTTGTGTTTTATTCTTAATAAATTGAATATTTGTCATCTAAAATTATAAAAATTAGGTATATTTAAAGTGAAAAAAGTATTTTTTACTTTTCTACTTCACTATTTAAAAAATCAACTAATTTTCGGAGGGCGATTGCTCGATGGCTGATTTGATTCTTCTCTTGAGCAGACATCTGAGCGAAAGTTCTTTCCTCTTTCTCCGGAAGGAATACAGGATCATAGCCAAATCCTTCTGTGCCTTGTCTATGGTGGGTTATTTGCCCTTTTATAATTCCTTCAAAACTATAGGATTTTTCTCCCAGACAGAGTGCAAATATAGTCTTGAATTGTGCCTCTCTGCCCTCTTTCCCTTGCATATTTGCTAGTAACAAGTCTATATTAGCCTCATTATCCTTTGCTTCTCCTGCATACCTAGCAGAATATACCCCTGGAGCATTTCCAAGGGCTTTCACTTCTAATCCTGTATCATCTGCAAAGGTATCGTAGCCATATTTTTCCTTAATATACTTAGCTTTCTGTAAGGCATTTCCTTCTATAGTAGAGGCAGTCTCAGGAATTTCTGCAAGACAGCCTATGTCCTCCAGTGTAATTATCTGAATCCCTTCAGGGAGCATACTCTGTACCTCTCTCCATTTATTTTTATTATGGGTGGCAAATACTAATTTCATCATTCCTAACAGATATTATTGAATTACTAAGGTAGAGATTATTTTTTCTGTTAAAGTGCTTGAGTGTTCTTTATCTTCCTCTGGATATGCAAAAAGAATCATATAAAGATTTTCCTCTTTGATAAAGAAATAACTCTGATAAAGCATTCTTTCCTGTTCTTGCTTGTTTTTTGTTACAAAAGAACCAAATACTTTGTGCCCCACCACTCCTTGAGTAGTTGTATAAGGTTCCTCTTTTATAAGAATATTTTCTCCATTAAAATATTTTTCCAATTCTTTTTCTATCATCTTAAGAACCAATTCATTAACGAAGTTTTCTTCTTGCCCTTCTTGGCTAGAATCTATTTGACCACTTAGCACAAGATCTTTCATATAATCTTTTAAACTATTGGCTATAAGCATTATAGACAAAGGATTATCAGAATGATGATAGATAAACCTATCCAATTGATGAGATACTTTCTCTCGCTTAAGGACTGTAGGTGTTGTAATAGTTACTGGGGGATAGCCGTAGGAGCTAGTTATCCAATCCTCCATATTGATTTTCTCATCTTTTCCTATAGTAAAAGCATACCAAGTTCCCGCTATCAAAGCTATTAATAGTGCTGTTACCAAGGAAATAATCAAAATATTTTTCCTTCTTTTTTTCTGTAATACAATGGACTGTTGTTGGGATATATTAGAAATTGCTTCCGCCTCTCGAATGGAATCAGGGATTCCCTCATTGGTCTTAACCAATATTGTTTCTATAGATTTTCTATCATCTTCAGCTTCAAAGTCCTGTGGTTTTGATTTAGCAAATTTTACCAAATCAGCCTTTTGTAAAACATTCCTTAACTGATTAACCACATCAAGGGAAAGATGTAGCTTACCAGCATCTAAGAATACTTGTAACTTAGTCAGGAGCTCATCTGTTGTACTTTCTGTAGCTGAAATATGAATTTCTTCTTCCAGATACTTCCGAATAATATCTGTAAGAACAGAATAGTATTCTTTATGATTAGATTCTATGAGGTATCGTGAATTTTGAAGATTTTTTAACTTTAACAATGCTCTATCAAAGGGAGGTAAAAGAGCTATTTCATCTTTTTGTTCTTTAGGTTTCTTTTTGATAAAAAACCAATATACAGCAAAAAATATTGCAACGAGAGCTATAATCCCTAATAACCAATATACTAAATAGCCTTTTTCTTCTACTTTCTTTACTTCAATAGCAGGTTTTATTTCATACAAGGGCTGCTTAAGGGTATCAATAGCTACATCTTGCACTACAAATCGCAAAGAATCGGTCTGATAAGCCCTTTTATTAACATCAATTCGTAGAGGAGGAAGGGTGTAATGTCCTGAATCAAACTGGGTAAGCCTATATTCTTTGATCAATCGAAATTTTTCTCTTTCTCTAAAAGTATCTATAGGAATTTCATTTACTACCTCAAAAGGTGTAAACTGGTACGTATCAGGAAAAATAACCTGTGCTGTAGAGTCCGTTTCTATTGTAATTTTATAGCGAACTTGCTCTCCTATCTTCATCTCACTACGATCCGCTGAAGCTGAGATATTTACTTGCTGAGC
>CAJPPS010000101.1 GCA_905372595.1 uncultured Capnocytophaga sp.
TTACTATACAGAAGCTTCTTTTGAGGGAATCTATAACCTACCCGATGAGAAAGTTTTCCAGATAAAGAATGCACTTCGCTCTAAACTTGTAGAACGGGTTAAGAATAGCTTACAGGATTCTCAGAATATCTCTTATTTTACCCCTCGTGAAATTGTGGAGGTTTCTGATAATCTTCGTGATGATGTCCTTACTATTGGTTTTGCACGACGTTTTGCCACCTATAAGAGAGCCCATTTGTTATTTACCAACCTTGATAGGCTGGATGCTATTGTGAATAATCCTCAACGTCCTGTACAGTTTGTATTCGCAGGGAAAGCACACCCAGCAGATAAGGCAGGACAAGACCTCATCAAGCATATTGTGGAAATATCTAAGCAACCTCGTTTCTTAGGGAAGATTCTTTTCTTGCCTAACTATGATATGGATTTGGCACGTACCCTTATACAAGGAGTGGATGTATGGATGAATACCCCTACACGTCCTCAGGAAGCTTCTGGAACCAGTGGTGAGAAAGCAGCAATGAATGGAGTGATGCACTTCAGTGTGTTGGACGGCTGGTGGGTAGAGGGTTACCGCCCAGATGCGGGTTGGGCTCTTCCTCAGAAACGTACTTATGAAAACCAAGCCTATCAGAATGAATTAGATGCAGAGCTTATCTATAATATTATAGAAGACCAAATAGCTCCTGCTTTCTATAATAAAAATGAGAAAGGTATATCTATAGAATGGTGTAGTTATATCAAAAATACTATTGCTAAAGTAGCTTCTCATTTCACTACTTACCGAATGCTCTGTGATTATGAAAAACAATATTACTATCCTCAACAGAAGCGTTCGGCTCTTATTAGGGCAAATCATTTTGAGAAAGCAATTGCTCTCTCTCAGTGGAAGAAAAAAGTTCGTCAAGAATGGGCACATATACGTATAGAGAAAACAGCTACTCCTCATAAGAATAACCAGCTTATCTCTTTAGGGAATACCTACGAGAGCACCATTCAGGTCTACTTAAGTGAGTTGACTCCTGAGGATATAGGATTAGAACTAGTAGTTACTCAGAAAGAAGACGGACAAGTGAAGATTCATCAGCTTATCCAAGCCAAATTGGTTGATTTCTCCAATCGTATAGCTACATATAAGATTACCTCAGTAACAGAGGATGCAGGTGTATTTATGATAGCCTTGCGGGTATATCCTAAGCACGATTTGCTACCGCATCGTCAGGATTTCCCATTGGTGAAATGGTTATAATTTTAGAAGTAACTTTGTCAAAACCCATATGGGTTTTGACAAAGTTATTAACAATTTCAAAAGTTATCCCCAAACCTTGATTTCTTCAGCCAAAAAGTTGTAACTTCGCGGTTTGAAAAATGCAAGCATCTAATACTAGAAATGTTTCCAAAACAAGACGAACGCTTAGAGATTGTTACTCGGTTTGAGGCAATTCTTAGCGAACATAGAATGATTTTCTTTGATACTTACCAGTTTGAAGATATTATACTTTATTACCTAGAGAACAGCAAATTTTCTAAGGCAAAGCAGGCTATAGAAATAGCACTAGAACAGCATCCTTCTGATACAACTTTGCGATTATTCCAAGTAGAGGTACTCATCTATGAAGATAATCTCCACCAGGCTGGAGAAATCCTAGATGAGATTATCGCCATAGAACCTTATAACTCAGAGGTGTATGTACAGCGAGCCAATCTGTACTCAAAAAAAAATAATCATTCCAAAGCCGTTGAACTTCTTGAATATGCTACCTCTTTCACAGAGGAAGTCTCTGATATACATTCTCTTATAGCAATGGAGTATGTGTATATGGAGCAATATGCTTTGGCTAAAAGGCACTTTAAAAAATGTCTAGCTCAGGATCCTGATGATTATTTTTCACTTCAGCAACTCTTACATTGCTATGATTTTCTTAAAGAAAACGAGCAGGCTATTCGCTTTCTAACAAGTTTTCTTGATAAAAATCCTTATTGTGAAGTCGCCTGGCATAGCTTAGGACAGCAGTATGTAATGCAGAATAATCTTCCTGCAGCTCTTGAAGCCTTTGATTATGCAATTATCAGTGATGATACTTTTACAGGGGCTTATTTTGAAAAAGGAAAGGTGCTAGAACGGCTTAAGCGTTATCCTGAAGCAATTGATAACTATAAGATTACACTTTCTTTAGACGATCCTTCTTCTTTTGCCTATTTACGAATTGCTATCTGTTATGAAAAGATAGGAGAACGCTCTACTGCTGAGCAATATTACTTTAAGGCCGTCCATGAAGATCCACAATCTAGCAAGGCTTGGCTGGCTTTAGTGGATTATTATGCTCGGGAGGATGATTATGAAAAAGCTCAAAAATATGTCTCAAAAGTACTGATTAATGAAGGAGATAATCCTTCTTATTTAAAGCGTTGTGCTGAGATATATGCACACGTAGGAGCTTACTCTGAGGCTATACAAATCTATCAGCAGGCTATAGAACTAGGGGATTATTCTGTAGAAATACGTAATGAACTTACTGACCTTCTTCTTCTTGAAGAACATTATCAACAGGCTCTAATTCAAGCCCTTAGCACATTACAGCTTTATCCAGCAGAAGCGATACCTTATTACCAAACGGCAGTAGCTTATTTCTATCTGGAACAACCTACAGAGAAGAATTTTTACCTCTCTGTAGCGATGGATAAGGCTAGGGAATGGCTCCCTCATTTTGAGAAAAAATATCCCAAAGTATTTTCCAATCATACACAAGAATTGTCAAAAAACACTAATTATTAAAAGCAAATGGAACACTTTGAAAGCTGGAAGGATCTTGTAAATCCTGAGTTTTATATTAAGTTAGGAGGCTACTGGCTCGTATTATTCATTATTTTTGCTGAAACAGGCTTATTTGTAGGATTTTTCCTTCCAGGGGATAGTCTTCTTTTTATATCAGGAATTTATGCAGTTACTATGGTGAAGGATACTTTTGGAATTACAGGGAGTGATTTATTGGATACAACTATTATAGCATCCTCTATAGCATTGGCTGCCATTATAGGAAATATGGTTAGTTACTGGTTTGGAAGAAGAAGTGGAGATAGTCTTTATCATAGAGAAGATTCTTTCTTCTTTAAGAAAAAATACTTACAAAAAGCTCACGATTTCTATGAAACTCACGGAGCTGTGGCCGTAATAGCAGCACGTTTTTTACCTATTGTACGTACTTTTGCTCCTATTGTTGCAGGGATTGTAGGAATGACTAAGGGGAAATTTATGTTTTACAATATCATAGGGGCTATAGCTTGGTCTTTCTCTCTAGTTTTTATGGGACACTATCTAGATAAATTATTTATAGAACAGTTTGGGATAGATCTGAAAAAGCATCTGGAGTATATAGTTCTCTTTATTGTACTGATTACTACTGCTCCTATTCTTATCAAGTTATTGATGCCTTCAAAGAAATCTGAATAATTAATAAAATGATAGGGTAAATATTCTTTTAAAAATATTACCTTTGTACCCACTTATCTTTAAATAATGAATAGAAATAGAATGGAGTCATTAGAACTAGAATACAATACAGAGAGAAACCCCTTAATTATTCCTGAGTATGGTAGGCATATTCAAAAAATGATAGAGGCAGCTACCAAAATTCCTGATAGAGAATTACGTAATAATACAGCAAAAGCCATTATTGCTATTATGGGGAATATGAATCCTCATCTGAGAGATGTTCCTGATTTTCAGCATAAATTATGGGATCAGCTCTTTAAAATGTCTAATTTCCAAATAGATGTAGATTCACCCTTTGAGAAGCCTACTCAGGAAAGTATCACACCTAAGCCCGAACGATTAATTCCCCCTCAGCGACATCCCAAATATCGTTTCTATGGGAATAATATCCTTAAAATGATTGAAGTTTGTAAAAATTGGGAGGAGGGAGAACTTAAAACAGCCCTTAAGTTTACCATCGCTAATCATATGAAAAAATGTTTTCTAACTTGGAATAAGGAGACTGTAGAGGATAGCGTTATCTTCCAACATTTGTATGAATTGAGCGATCAGAAGATAGATTTAACTAACTATGAGGAGAACCTGAATACACAGCCTAAGCATTATCAAAAGAAAAATACTGTAGCCACTAGGAAAAAATTTTCTAACGGAAAGAATAATAATAATTCCCCTCAGTACACTAAAAAGAGATAGTATTATGGAAAGTTTTAAGATAGAAGGAGGACATAGATTAAGTGGTAGTATTACCCCTCAAGGAGCTAAGAATGAAGCTTTACAGGTGCTTTGTGCAGTTCTTCTTACAGATGAGAAGGTAACCATTCATAACATTCCTAATATATTAGATGTCAATAAACTTATTGGTTTATTAGAAAATTTAGGAGTAAAGATACAGAAATTGGGTAAAGGTTCTTACTCATTCCAAGCAGATGAGATTAATATAGATTATCTTTCTACTCCAGAATTTGCCAAACAAAGCCAAGCTCTTAGGGGATCTATTCTTATAGTGGGACCTTTATTGGCTCGTTTTGGTTATGGAGGAATTCCCAAGCCAGGAGGAGATAAGATAGGACGTAGGCGATTGGATACCCACTTTGATGGTTTTGTGAGTTTGGGAGCTACTTTTACCTATACTCAAGAGAGTCATTTTTATACTGTTACAGCACAAAAATTGGAAGGGAATGATATTCTCTTAGATGAGGCTTCTGTTACAGGGACAGCTAATATTGTAATGGCTGCTTCTCTGGCCAAAGGAACTAGCACGCTTTATAATGCAGCTTGCGAACCCTATCTTCAACAACTCTGTAAGATGCTAAACCAAATGGGGGCTAACATACAAGGGGTGGGCTCTAATAAATTGATTATCCAAGGAGTAGATAAGCTTAATGGTTGTACCCACCAAATACTACCTGATATGATAGAAATAGGTAGCTGGATAGGAATGGCAGCTATGACTCAGAGTGAATTAACAATCAAAGATGCAGGCTGGGAGCACTTAGGGATTATCCCTTCTGTATTTGAGCGATTGGGAATCTCTTTGGAGCGTAGGGGAGAGGATATTTATATTCCAGCGCATACCCAAGGGTATGAGATACAGACTTTTATAGACGGTTCTATTCTAACTATTAGTGATGCTCCTTGGCCAGGATTTACCCCAGATCTTTTGAGTATTATTCTTGTTACAGCCATACAGGCCAGAGGAGAGGTGCTGATTCACCAGAAAATGTTTGAGAGTCGTTTGTTTTTTGTTGATAAACTTATAGATATGGGAGCAAAAATTATCCTTTGTGATCCCCATAGAGCAGTAGTAATAGGGAACGATTTTAGATCTCAGCTACGTGCCACTACAATGACTTCTCCAGATATCCGAGCAGGAATAGCCCTATTAATAGCGGCTTTATCAGCGAAAGGGACTTCAACTATTCACAATATAGAGCAGATAGATAGAGGATATGAGCGCATTGAGGAGAGATTACAAGCCATAGGT
>CAJPPS010000102.1 GCA_905372595.1 uncultured Capnocytophaga sp.
GTCCACAACTATTGATATTGGTTAAAGAGAAATTTTCACGATATTCGTCGCGAGAAGCCAGCTGTAGTGTGAATTTACATTTTTTCACAGCATCTAAATTGAGTTGCTTTGCATCAGAATCTATATATATAAGATTTTTTCCTCTGTGATTAACCCCATAAGAAGCAACTGTATCGTATAAGCCTGCAAAGTTAAACTTTATTTTTTTTATTTGTAAATTTTCTTTTATAGTATGACTTTTTTTTGTAATTTTGTACCGTAAAATTAACAATCATTAAATCGATGAAAAAAGGCTTGTTTTTCCTAGTTTGGATATTGTCATTTGGAGCATTGGCTCAGGACAGAATATATATAGATAGTATAGGTAATTCTGTTGAGAAGGAGAATGCTAAGTTCTATCGTATTCTCTCCGAGAAAAAAGGAGTCTATCATATAAAGGATTATTATCTCAGTGGCAAGTTGCAGATGGATGCTTATTCTAAGGATAAGGATCTTAGGCGTTTGGAGGATCTTATCGGAAAGTTCTCCTTTTACTATGAAAATGGAAAGGTAGAAACCTCAGGGGAGGAAATCAAAGGGAAGTATCATTATAAATCCTTTGATAAGAAAGGAAGGCTTGTTACCCTTTTACGACAATCAGAACCTGTATATCAGGAAAATTATATTTATTCGGATCAAGGATTTAACTCCCTATATATAACAGAAAATGGAGTGGTGAAGAAGAATATTGATTTTGATAAAGATCTTAAAAAAGCTCGCATAGAGCGTATCTATGAAACAGATGAATCTGTAATTGCTAACTATTATAATAACGCTGGTAAACTCATAGCTTCACGTACTTATACGCAAAAAGGAGCTAAAGCAGGCACAGATGCTTCTTATTACTTTTCCCCTGTACAGCTGAGAAAAATCACACAATGGAATGATAACTCAGATATCATTGGAGAAAAGGAATATTATAGATCAGGGAAGATTTTTTCAGAATTCTCAATTACTCCAAAGGATACAGTAGCAGTGTTCTATGATGCAAAAAAGAGCAAAATAGGAGTGCTTGTATATAAGGAAAATCATCCTTATCAAGGGTCAGAATATATATTAAATGACAATGGAATTATTGCCCAAAAGAATGATTATAAGTTAGGCTTTTTAGATCAACAAATATTATACTACAGAACAGGAAATCCTAAAAGCAAGACAGATTACGGGCTATATGGGAGTATTGATAAGATAACTTATTACGAGAAAAAGGATAAAAAAGAGAAAGAAGTACTTACTTTCTATGAAGGATTTCCATATAATGGCTATGAATATAATGATTTAGAGAAAAATAACAGCTTTATCTATTATGAAAAAGGATCAATTATAGAAGCCAAACAATATGATGACAAAAATATCCTTAGATACCATAGAAAAAAGCACGAAGATGGTCATATAGTAGCTGATATTTATAATGAAAAAGGAAAAAAAGATATTAATTATGTAATTACTCAAGAGTCAAAACCTTCATCCTATGAGGGAATGGTTCATCTGGACTTTATACAATACGAAAATGGAAAAGAAGTTCGTACAGGAAGAATCACCAATGGAATCCTAGAGAAAGGAAGTATAGAACTTCAGCTTAATGAAAAATCAAAAAATATATACAGAAGAGAAGAAAACTGGATTACAGTGGAGCAATATTACTCAGGAGAACTATTAAAAATTTATAAAATCAATGTAAAACATCCTCAATTTTCTAGTATTTATGAAGGAGATATGGATGAATTTTTTATCTATGAAAGGAAACTTTCTCCTTTCGTTATTGTAGGGGATAGTATGAATGAAGACTAGTTTTATTCTCGAAATGATCATAAATGTCATTATCCAATTTCTTTAAATTATCTACAAAGCAAATACTCACTATTTGCTTTGTAGTTTTTCTATTTTTTGCTCAAGAAAAAGTATATTCATAACAAAAAGATACACTCTATGTACAAGAATATCCTCACAAATGGTGGGTGAAGTTCTTTATTCCTAACAAATTTCTTAGTATTCAAAATGGAGGAGATATATTTACTCCAACTTATCCTCAAAACATAGGCTTGGGATTAGGATTGCGAAAGATTATAGGAATGAATTTACTAGTTTCCTTCAGTATATTTCCTTTGAAGACAGATACGGGATTATCTTCCTCTATCACTGATTTTCAGATACACAGATATGGAAAAAAAGTACTCATAGATGGATATTATCAGGATTACCGAGGTTTTTTCTTAGAAAGGAAAAATAAAGAATATATACTATTTCCAGACCTTGCTGTCAAAAGATGGGGAGTTGAGGGCACTTATGTATTGCGTAATAAAAGATTTTCTATGAGAGCTGCCTTCGAACAGAGCGAAAAACAAATAAAATCGGCAGGGAGTATGCTCTTAGGAAGTGGAATTTATTATCATAGGATTATTCCAGACAGCTCTCAGAAAGAAACTATACCCAATGCGTTCGAAAATTACCAAATGGGTGTGAATATAGGTTATGCTTATTCGTGGGTAATTTCTCCCCAATGGTTATTGGCAGGAATGGTGTCTGTAGGGGTTAATTTTGGGAATAACTCTGAATCTTTTGCTTGGCAACATTTGAGAGCTTATTCTGCAAGTATTGGTAGGCTTACAATGAATCATAACAGAGAGAATTGGTCTTTTGCTCTCACAGGAATATTCAATAATAAAACGGTTTATTCTCCCAATCCCGATTCTTTTATGCTTTTAGCTCCTACCGCACAATTTACTTTGACACGGCATATAAAGTAAGAATAAAGATTTATATATAAAAACTGATGAAAATAATAAAGAAAATTTTTAAATTCATAGGCTTTTTCCTGCTGATAGCTATTGTTCTGGGAGGAGGAGCAGCCTATTATATACTATTATATCCCAATACAAACTTCAAAGGGAGAGCATACGAACTATATATACCCACAGGGAGTGATTATGAAGTCATCTCAGAGAGATTATACCCTGTATTATCTAATTCAGATACATTTTTTTGGCTAGCTAAGGGACTTCATTATACAGAACACGTGCGTCCAGGACGTTATGTAATCCGTAAAGGAATGAATAATTTGGAAATGGTACGTATGTTAAGAAACTTAAGCCAACCTATTAAGCTTTCTTTTAACAATCAGGATCGTTTGCCTAATCTTGCTCAACGAATTTCTCAAGAGATAGAAGCTGATAGTACCTCCTTAATGAATGCCTTTTTGAATTCTGATTTTCTATATAGGAACCAGACAGACTCATTGAATGTAATAGGACTATTTATTCCTAATACATATGAGTTCTATTGGAATACCTCAGCGGAAACATTTGTAGAGAAAATGGAGAAAGAATATAAACGATTCTGGAATGAAAGAAGGAGGGCAAAGGCAATGGAAGTAGGGCTAACACCACAGCAAGTTACGATTCTAGCTTCCATCGTTCAGAAAGAATCTTATCAGGTACAGGAGCGCCCTACAATAGCAGGAGTATATCTTAATAGGTTGAAAGATAATATGTTACTTCAGGCTGATCCTACTGTTATCTATGCAATAAAAGAAACTACGGGGAAGTATGATACGATTATTAAGCGAGTTTATATAAAAGATTTAGCAACAGTATCTCCCTATAATACCTATTTATACAAAGGACTTCCTCCAGCGCCTATTTGTATGCCAGATATCTCATCAGTAGATGCAGTTCTTTCTCCCGAGAAGCACGAATATATCTACTTTGTTGCCGATACAGCAAGGTTAGGGTATCATAAGTTTGCTAGGACCTTGGAAGAACATAATAAAAACAGACAGGCTTATAGAAAATGGCTTAATAATAACGGAATTGAATAATGATTATCAAAAGAGATAGAACATTTTGATAATCATCATTCAATAGTCTCAATATAGAAGTTTTAGGAAAACGCTTCTTTGAGTTGTTCAAGAGCTTTCTCAATAATAGATCTGGGAGAAGCTAAGTTGATTCGCATAAAACCTTTTCCTTCTTCTCCAAAAACACTTCCATCTACCAAAGCCAAATGGGCTTTATTGGTACAAAAAGAAACAAGTTCTTTCTGAGAAAGTCCTAATGCCCTGAAGTCCAAAAATACCAGATAAGAAGCCTGAGGTACAATGTATTTTACCTTAGGAAGATATTGGTCAATATATTGGGTAAGAAAATCAATATTCCCTTGCACATATGCCAGAAGTTGGTTGAGCCATTCTTCTCCTTGCTCATAGGCGGCTACTGTAGTTTGGAAAGCAAATATATTACCATCGGTAAGCATATATCCAACCGTTTTATCTAAAAATTTCTGTCTGACCTGAGGGTTGGGAATAATAGCATAGGCACTAGCTAACCCAGCCATATTGAAGGTCTTGCTAGCAGAAGAAAAAGTAACTGTATTCATAGCTATTTCTTCAGAAAGACTTGCTAAGGAAATATGCTTATAGGAAGGTAAGGTAAGGTCAGCGTGAATTTCATCAGAAATCATTAGCACTTGATACTTTAGGCAGATAGCCGCTAGTTTTTCCAATTCTTCCTTTGACCACACACGTCCCCCAGGGTTATGAGGGTTGCAAAGGATAAAGAGCTTACAAGTCTTTACTTTCTTTTCAAAATCATCAAAATCAATATAATATTGTAGGTTTCCTAAAAGGAGTGGATTGGTTATTACCTTTCGTCCTGTATTGCGGATAGCAGCCGCAAAAGGATAATATACAGGGGGTTGTATAAGTACCTGCTCTCCCACCTTGGTGAAAGCTTCAATAGCCATAACAATAGCAGGAACCACCCCAGGAATGAACGAAATCATTTCCTTGGTAATCGCTAACTGATGTCGTTTTTTTTGCCAATTGATAATAGACTGATACCAAGTGTTAGGTTTCTCTGTATAGCCAAAAATTTCGCATTCAATACGTTTCTTTACACTGTCTATAATAAAAGGAGGAGTTCTGAAGTCCATATCGGCGACCCACATAGGAATCAAGTCTTCACGTCCCCATCGGGGTAAAAGAGCTTCTAATTTCAGAGAATCACTCCCTCTTCGGTCTATAACCTCATCAAAATTATATTTCATATTTTAAATTTATTTAAGTTTTATATAAACAATGTCTTTGGAATAAACATCTAAAAACATTGCTTTTTATAAAAAAATAATCTCTTTAACCACCTCCTTTTGTAGATAATTATTGACTGATAATGCCAATTCACTTCTGCGGAAGCTTAAATTCTCTTTTAAAGAGGCGTTGTTTATTGTGATAAATAGTTTGTCACCTTGCAGGCGTATATTCTGGGTATATTCTAGGATTCCATTGCCCATAATAGCTTTCCACGCTTCCTTTACTTGTACCTTATCAATACCATAGGAGAGATTTCCTTTTTTGATAATATCAAGGATTACATCTTTCAGAGAAAGTTCATTAGAATAGTAGTTCATTTTTTTTATCACAAAGATAGTTATTTCAAAA
>CAJPPS010000103.1 GCA_905372595.1 uncultured Capnocytophaga sp.
GATCAAATTCACCAAAATCCTCGACCAACCTGCGCGCAACTTCATCAGGAGCTACCGTTTCTTCTTCTTTAATTTCTACTTTGAATTCTTGTTCCTCTTCTTTGGAGGTTTCTTGTTCCTCCTCTTTTTCAGGGTGAAGTAGAGGAATATCTTTTTTATGTGTATAGATGTCAAGTTCTTTCTCTTCCTTTTCCTCTTCTTTAGAGGAAATTACTACAAATTCTTCTTCTCCTAGGGAGGAATTTTCCTGTTCTTGAACTTGGGTTATAGTTCCTATGATGTTTTGAGCATTTTTTTGAGGTTTTCTGAGAGAAATTTTACCGTTTTTTATCCATAGAGCCATTGTTTTTAGGCTATCTTGAACTTTTTCAGGAGTAAGACGGAGTTTTCCTACTAGGTACAAGCAGAAAATCATCAATAGTAAAAGGGTTGTTCCAAGGGTGCCTATATAATCTCTCAAATAGGCATTGATTTCATACCCACCAATACCACTTAGGATAGTAGCATCAGAGGAGAAAAAGCCTAAGCAAACAGAGATAAATAACATCCAGAGGATTCCCCAGAACCATTTGTTAAGCATCTTTGCTTTCAGAGAAAGTAAGAGTTTGAGTCCAGTAAGAGCCAATAGGGCTAAAGGGATAAAGGTTGCGATCCCAAAGCCTCGGTATATAAAAAGGTTCCCCAGATAGGCTCCTATTTTGTTAAAAATATTCTCAGGTTGTGCATTTCTATCAGCAAATTCTGCTAACACACTCTGATCTGCCTGCCAACTAAAGATAAAAGAAATAAAAGTAGCACAGAGAGCTACGCAAATGAATAAAATAATAATCCCTGCAGATACTTTCCGCTGGGGCGTCAGATCTGTTTTTTGATTTTTTTCTTTTCTAGAAGATTTATCGGACTTGGTCTTCGCCATTATCAATAGATTTAGTATTCAAAAGTGCCATATTCGCTTTTTATAGTAAGTCGTTTTCTATCCGAAGTCCCTACTTCTCCTATCACTTGAGCAGCTACACCAAACGATTCTGAAATAGCTATGATATCAGTGGCAATCTTTTCAGGTACATAAAGCTCCATACGGTGCCCACAGTTGAACACTTGGTACATCTCCTTCCAATTGGTTTTAGATTCCTCTTGAATGAGTTGGAAGAGAGGAGGCACAGGGAAAAGGTTGTCTTTAACAATATGCAGATTGTCTATAAAGTGCAATATTTTTGTCTGTCCACCACCACTGCAATGTACCATTCCACATATTTGAGTATTGTCATAGTGTCTTAGTACCTCTTTGATAATAGGAGCATAGGTACGGGTGGGAGAGAGGACAAGTTTTCCTGCGTCCAGCGGACTATTAGCTACTCTATCAGTCAGTTGTTTGGTGCCGGCATACACCAGTTCGTCAGGGGTTGAGGGGTCAAAGCTCTCAGGAAAACGATAAGCTAATTCCTTTACAAATACATCGTGGCGCGCCGAGGTGAGCCCATTGCTACCCATACCGCCATTGTATTCCTTTTCATAAGTTGCCTGCCCATACGAAGCTAAGCCAACAATCACATTTCCAGGTTTAATATTCGCATTGTCAATCACATCTCTACGATCCATACGTGCTATGACAGTAGAATCTACAATAATAGTACGCACCAAGTCACCTACATCGGCTGTTTCTCCCCCTGTGGAATGGATGTGTATTCCAAAAGTTTCCAATTCTGCAATGAGCTCTTCTGTACCATTGATAATAGCAGAGATCACCTCTTGAGGAATGAGATTTTTATTGCGCCCTATGGTAGAGGAAAGCATATAATGGTCTACAGCTCCTACACATATCAGGTCGTCTATATTCATAATCAGTGCATCTTGGGCGATGCCCTTCCACACACTTAAATCACCTGTAGCCTTCCAATACATATATGCCAGAGCTGACTTGGTACCTGCTCCATCGGCGTGCATTACAAGGCAATAGAGTTCATCATCTGTAAGATAGTCGGGCACTATTTTACAGAAGGCTTTAGGAAACAGACCTTTATCTATATTTTTGATAGCATTATGTACATCTTCTTTGGTGGCAGAGACACCACGCATCATATATCGGTTATCCATTTTAGGGTAATTTTTCTAGATTTTTTTGGGGAGTCAAAGGTAATAAAAAATGTTCATATAGCAAGTAAAAAAGTTATTTTTTAACGAACCATATATAACTTATTATTTACTAAAAGAAGCTTGTAATGCAACTTACGATTACTGTAGAGTTCAAAATCTTGATAGATTTCCATCATCTCTTCCTCATTCTTAAGATAGGTAGTATGGCTATCTTTGAATGTATTTCGATCATAATACCAGCCTGTTTCCTTTAGAGGGAAGCTCACCCCATTTACTACTAAGTTCCAGTATAAGTCCTTCTCATTAACTGATATGTATTTTGGATGAATACATTCTCTGGTAAGGAGTTCTTTTTTATAAATGGCATGCTTTTTAAGGTTTTTTAGAGGATTTACAGGCTTTCCTTTGGCAATGGTATCATCTCTGTAAAGGTCAAAAAAATCATATGAATATTCAATAGGCAAATAGAAATAAGCCCATTTCCCTCCTTGAGCAAAGAATACTTTTCCTCTATAATCTTCTATATTTAGGCTGTCACTGGCATCTGGGAGGCGATTTACCCCCTCTATAGTATAATAATCAGCTGTTTTTCTTATATTTTTGAAGAAATTAACACGTTGGATACTGTCCCAATGGTAGGATTCTTTTAGAAAAGGAATAGATTTAGGAATAGTATCTCCATCTATAGCCCAAGATAGGCTGTAGTTATTGTATTTGTTGATGAAAAAATCTCCTAAAAAAAATCCTTCCTTTTTATCTTCCTCTTCTTTTGTTTTTAACATAAAATTATCTATAAATTTTCCATTAGGACTATACTTTCGGAAGGTATGATATCCCCCATTATAATAGATAAGCTCATTATTTTTATTAAAGAAGATAATTTCTTTATCCGCAAATCTTTCATCAAGATTAACCTTTTCGATAGAGACTCCTTTTATTTGTAATGGTTCTTCTCCTAAGGTTTTATAATGCTTATATACTTTGGGTAGGGTAACTTCACTATACCAATTATCATAAGCAAAGGTAATATCTCTCCAAAAAACACTAAGAAGCACAATGCTAATAATTCCCAATAATATTAATAGTCCTACTCTTGCCCAACGATAAAAAAAAGCATAGAAGATAAAGAGACAAGTCATCACAAATCCAGCAAAAGCGCCTATTCCAAACAAAATAAAAAGACTCAAAAGGTCAGGATCAGCAATAAAATATATAAGGCTACAGAGCAAAAGAAACCCAATGGTACCACCGAGGAAAGTAAAGACTTTTTTATAAGGAGGTTTGTTTTCCATAAAATTAAGAATCAAAAGAATTTTGAGAGCAAAAGTATAACAAATTTGTAGAAAAAACAAGTAATCCACTTTTCTTATAGAGAAATAGAACTTCAGGAGATATTAGAGATAAAATTTAACATTTAAAAACGTTAAAGATAAATAAATAATTGTACATTTGCCCTGTTTTAAAATGTATCAGAATGTCCTTAACCCTAATAGCTGCTTTGGATTTGAATAATGGTATAGGAAAGCATAACCAATTATTATGGCATCTTCCAGATGATTTTGCGCATTTCAAGCAGAAAACAGTAGGACATACAGTGATTATGGGAAGAAAAACCTTTGAATCACTACCTAAGATGCTTCCTAACCGCACTCATATTATTCTTTCTCGAGAAAAAACATTCCAAAAAGAAGGGTGTATAGTCGTTTCTTCTATTGAGGAAGCAATAAAGGAGGCTCATAAGCAAGATCAGAGTCCTTTTGTAATAGGTGGAGGAGAAGTATATCACTTAGCAATGCCTTATGCCACCATATTAGAGCTGACTCGCGTACAAGTAACACTTCCTGCAGATACTTTTTTTCCTATAATAGATGTAGCAGAATGGGAACTAGTACAACAATCATATCATCCTAAGGATCAGAAGCATTGTTACGAATTTTATTTTGAAACTTATATAAAAAAATAATTATAAGATGAAGCAGTTTTTTTTATTTCTTTTAAGTATCTCTGTGTCAAATGTTTTTTCACAGATTCAAACTGAGAATATTACTTCTCAAAAGCTGGGAGATACCCGTAAGGTAACTGTGGTACTTCCTGAGAATTACAATAAAAAGGAACAGTATCCCTTGTTGTTAGTTCTTGATGCCAATAGATTATTGGAACCTACAGTGAGTAGTGTACGTTATTTTTCACGTTTGGGTGAGGTACCTCCTTTTATAGTGGTAGGAGTATATAATACCGCAGACGATGTAACAATTCCAGTAGAAACGGGAGTTCCTTTCAATGATACTGCTAATTTTTTTGAGTTTATAGGGCAAGAACTCTTACCTAGAATGCAAAGTAAGTATTCCCTCAATACTTTTCAGGCAATTATAGGAGAAGGAGAGTCAGGGAATTTTTTGAATTATTATCTGTTGAAGGAAAAATCTTTGTTCAACGCTTATATTTCCTTGAGTCCTAGTTTAGTAGAGAAAATATCAGAGCCTCTTACAGAGCAATTGGCTACTTTCAAGGCTCCTATATTTTACTATTTGGCTTGGGCTGAGAATGATGACAACGCTAAGGTTCGTACTATCAAAGGATTGGATAAGCTCCTTAAGGGAAAAGAGCTGGCTAGCAGTTATTATTTTTCTAATACATTTTCAGGAGTTTCTCCTAGTGCTGTTCCTCCCTCAGGGATTCCAGAGGCTTTGAACTTGTTTTTTGAACAATATCGACCTATTTCTATGCGAGAATATGCCGAAAAAGTACTCAGAGTGGAGAGTAACACAACTCAATATCTAGAAGATAAATATAAGACTATAAAGGACTTATATGGGATAGATAAAGCTCCTTTGTTGGAAGATGTGAAAGCTATCTATGCAGCGATTGTTAAGAAGGCCGATTTTGAATCACTTCCTATCCTAGCTAAGTATATCAAGCCTTATTACAAAGATACAGCCTTACCGGACTACTTAGAAGGGGATTATTATCTACGGACTCAAGATCCTAAAAAAGCATTTCGTTCTCTCCAACGAGCCTATGGATCCAAAGAGATTGATTTTGTGACTAAGGAGCTTATCAGCCAGACCTTAGAGAAGCTCCAGAGGGAGGCTCATGGAAAGCTCAAAGGCAAGAAAGGAGAGTTTCAGGCTCCCACTAGTACTCCTTCAGAGGGAGAAAATGTACAAGATACAAGCAATGAATCAAAGTAACTATCTGTATGTGAAATGGTTATTACTGTTTTTAAAATATTTGAAAATATATTTGGTACAAAGCTAAAAAAATTATACCTTTGCGCCTTGAATTAAATAAAATAATTTTATATGAATCATTACGAAACTGTTTTCATTTTGAATCCCGTTTTATCTGAAACACAGATAAAGGAAG
>CAJPPS010000104.1 GCA_905372595.1 uncultured Capnocytophaga sp.
CAGCAATATTTCTATTCTCTATAGGAGCTTTCGCTCAAGAGGATTTACAAGGGCAAATTGACCAATTAAAAGCAGAATTGCAACAAATAAAGAATACCCAAGTTACTGAAATACACAAAAAGAGGAGCCCTTACAAAAGTTTAATGTATTCTTTAACTTCCAATCTAGCTTTGATGGAATTAATATGCAAAAATATACTTCAATAGGTTCCAATACTAACAAAGTAGAATTCCGTGCGCGTCAGTTACGTTTGGAAATAAAAGGAAACTTCACAGAACGTATTTTCTATCGCTTCCGACATAGATTGAACAGACCTACTTCTGCAGCAGGATTGGATAATCTAGCCAGAGCTACCGATATGCTTTATGCTGGTTTCCACCTGAATGATAAGTTTTCCGTCACAGCAGGGAAAATGTGCCAGGCTTGGGGAGGATTTGAGTTTGATATTAACCCTATGAATATCTATGAATATTCAGATTTTATAGATAATATGGATAATTTTATGCTTGGAGGGATGCTTACTTATCATCCTAATGAAAATCACGAGTTTAATATCCAAATAACAGACGTTCGTAATAATACCTTCCAAGAGCTCTATGGAGATAATACTCTTGGAATTAAGGAGAGCAAAAGTCCTTTGGCATATATATTCAATTGGAATGGTAGCTTTTTTGATAATATATTACAAACACGTTGGGCTTGGGGAATGCAACAAGAAGCAGAGAACAAACTCAATACAATGCTAACCTTGGGGACTCGCCTGAATTTGCCTAAGTTTCAAGCTTTTTTTGATTATATGAGAGCAGATGAAAGCCTTGACAGATTGCGATATGCTTCTGTATATACCTTGGGAACTACACCTAAATACTTGGAAGATACCTCCTATAATACATTTGTTATTAAAGGAGAATATCAGCCAGCAGAGCAAATAAATCTATTTGTACAAGGGATGTATGAGACTGCCAATGCAAAAGAGACTAAGCTCCCTACAGCAACTTATGATAATGAGAGAAAATCCTTTGGTTATTATGCTGGAGTAGAGTATTTACCTTTTAAAGACCAAGATTTACGTTTTTTCTTGGCTTATATAGGAAGAAAATATGATTATAAATATAATATTGATAGTAATATCACTGTTACCAATAGAATTAGTATAGGAATGATGTATCGTATTAAGGCATTTTAATGTTATAAAATAAATATAGTAATGAGAAAAATATATAATAATCTACTATTTAGAGTGTTCTGTGGTGTTCTGATAGGAATTTTGCTCGGGAAAATAGCTCCAGAGTGGTTCTATAGAATACTTCTTACATTCAGGAATCTATTTGGGAGTTTTCTTAATTTTTCTATCCCACTTATTATAATGGGACTTGTAATGCCTTCAATAAGTGATCTAGGGAAAAGTGCAGGGAAACTATTACTTATTACTATAGGAATAGCTTATTCTTTTACTCTTTTTTCAGGATTTTCTACTTACTTCACAGCAAAATCTATTTTTCCTTATCTACTTAAGGGACAGCATATTAGTGAAATTGGGGAAAGAGTTCCTCTAGCTCCTTATTTTTCTATAGAATTGCCTCCTATATTGGGTGTGATGAGTGCTCTGATACTTTCATTTATATTAGGAATAGGTCTTTCTTTAAGAGAAAAATCAATACTATCAGAGATGATAAAAGAGTTTGGAGATATCATTAATTGGCTTATCAGTAGGGCTATTATTCCTATATTACCTTATTATATTATGGCTTTTTTTGCTGAGATTACTTTTGATGGAAAAGTAGTTTCAATAATAACTGTATTCTTCAAGCTTATAGGGGTACTCTTTATAATGCATTTCGTTCTTTTGATAGTACAGTTCTTAATTGCGGGAGGTATAGCGCGCCAGAATCCTTTTAAAGCCTTATGGACGATGCTTCCAGCTTATGCCACAGCACTAGGAACTCAGTCATCAGCAGCAACTATTCCTATAACAATGAGGCAAGTGGTGAAAATGGGAGTTTCAGAACGAATAGCAGGTTTTGTAGTTCCTCTTTGTGCTACGATACACCTTTCAGGGAGTACTATGAAAATTACAGCTTGTGCGATGGCTCTAATGCTCATTGAAGGCATTCCATTTGATATAGAACTATTTGCAGGTTTTATTATGATGTTAGGAGTTATTATGATTGCGGCACCAGGAGTACCAGGAGGAGCTATAATGGCATCATTGGGGCTTCTTAATTCTATGTTAGGTTTCTCTGAAGCACAACAAACATTGATGATAGCACTTTATGTAGCTATGGATAGTTTCGGGACAGCTTGTAATGTAACAGGAGATGGAGCAGTAACTCTTATTGTAGATAAGATAGAAAAGTCTTAAAAAAATAATGTAACAAAAAGGCTACTTGAAAGAGTAGCCTTTTTTATTGTATAAAGATTTATCTAAAAGGAAATTCCTATGCTAGTAAATATATTTCTACCCATTCTGGGAATATTTCCCCAATCAGCATAGGTGCTATAGTAAGTATTCATTATATTTTCTATTCCAGCTTCGGCTTGTAAATTAATTTTTCCTATAGGAAAATGATAATTAGCAGATACGTTATACACAATATAAGCAGGAGTACGATCTTCTCCATACTGAGGGCTATAAGCAGTTTGAGTGAAATCTCCATTCAAAGAAAAGGTACATCCAAATCGCTCTTTTTTATAATTTATACTAGATTGATAACTTAGGGGACGTATAAAAGGCAGATTTTCATTATTGAAATCAATACCTTTAGCATAATTAAGGCTTCCTTTCCATTGAAAATCCTCAAGGAAGGAATAACGGAAATTTAGTGAGCTATTGAATATCTTTGCATATTCTAGGGCTTCATATTTTTTCACTCCTACTGAGGCTGCATTCATAGGGAAGGCAACATTGAGTATTTTCCCTAGAATATAATTTTCAATATAAAAATAATTACATTTCAGTTCGATTATGAAAGCTTCTTTTTCAAAAGAAACTCCTCCATTGACTTCATAGGAAATTTCGTTTTTCAGATTAGGCGTTCCTATGTAATCATATCTATCAAAACTATTATATATATAATACCCATAAGCCTCTGAAACTGAAGGAGCTCTATGCCCATATCCCATTCCAAAGGAAAATGTAATGGGAGTCAGCTTTATTTGATAGGAAGAATGTAAGCTAGGGAGAAATCGTACTCTTTGTTCTGGAGAATCAGCTGTATTTTGGTTAAATACACGAATGAAATCCAGATATTCTATGTGATTATGATGAACTCCAATAGTTCCTCCAAAGATAAGTTGTTCTTTTTCACTCATATCCCATTGGTTAGATACAGAAATTCCTCCATAGTTGGTAGTTACCCCAGGCCAAGTGAAAGCAAATCCTTTTACCTTACTTCTGTCTCTTGGATACATTGTCATTTCTGCTAAGGAATAATTTGAGTATCCATTAAGCTGAATATCAGTAGTATGGCTATATGTTTTGAAAAGAAGTTTAGAAGTAAGCCCATAAGTGTTACTCCAGCCAGGCATATCCATATGCACAAGATTCTCAGGACGAGTAGTATCATCCATATAATGTTCTATTGCATTGAAGTAGAATTTTGAATCCCATACTTTTAATGATTTTTCTTCAAAAAGTTGCTTGAAAGAAACAGAAGAAATTAATGCACGGGCAAGCCATGTATCCATAGGTAAAGCGGGATATCCTACATCTTTAGCTACATCAAAAATGGCATCTGCTTTTACAGCTGAGAGGTCTCCTGTTTTATAAGCTAATCCTAAGGAAGTATTATATTTTTCGAAATGAGAATGTTTCACTCTATTTCCTCTACCATCTTTATAGTTTTCGGCTTTACGATAGGCGGCAGTTCCATCAGCTACAAATTTAGAAGATGAATAATGAATATCCGCTAAGGCAAACCGATGATTATTATTCTCTTGAAAGCCTAATTGGGTAGTTCCGCCAAGCTTAGGTTCTTCAGAAAAAGCAATTTGCTTGCGTCTCAAGTCGATACCTCCTGCAATTGTAGCTCCATGCATACCTCCTTCTTGTCCTGAATGAATATCAATTTTGGAGAGATTATTAGTTTCTACATAAGAAGTTACAGGGTCCATTTTGTCAGTACAAGCTCCAAATACGTGCATTCCTTCAATGGTAATAGTAGAGCGTTCCGTATTCATATTATTAAGCATAGGCTCCCAAGCATAGGCTCCTCTTTTGATAAAGCTGATATTATTAGAAGTTGCCAGATATTCATCTACAGAGCAAGCAAGTTTTACTTCCGACTGAATACGTTCCTTACGTAATTTTTCTTCGATGACAACCTCTTTAAGGTTCACAATAGTATCTTTTTTTCTTGTTTGACCAAAGGAAAATATACTTGATAATAGAAAAATATATATCGTGATTTTTTTCATATCTCTAAGAATTAAAACAAGATATCAATATGAAGTTCGCTTTGTTCTCCAAACACTCCCATTTGGACTCTTCTAGAAACTTCAGTTCCTTTTATTACATTCCTCAGATGGTTCTTAAGGATAAAATTCAGTGTCCAATAACCAGTCATCGTATAATTAACTCTTCCGTGATAGAACCCATCTTCTTTCTGTGTAAGGTGTTCATTATTAGGCGAAGAATGATTTCCCATATCTTCACCAGGCATACGAGGATCAAGTTCTAGTATATAATTATTAGCTACGGAATAAATAAATTTATTAGGATTGGGTTTTCCGTTAATAAGCTCAGGAAGAGAGGAAGTTTCCTCTTGTACCCATATTCCTGCAATCAAGTTATTGATGGCAACTTTAGGAAGCTCAGGTGCTATAAGAGCAATATAATATTGCTTTCCATCATTTCCTACAAACTGTGTCATATTTAGGTTAGGATTACGAGTATCCAAAACTTGTATCTCTTTCTCTGCTTTATAGGTTACGTTATCAATGACATAATTCAGATAAATATGCCAATTTGTCTTGATTCCAGAATGAGTACCATTCAGTACGGAATAGTTTTTTGGAGTGTCAAAGACAGCAAAACCCTTGAAAATAAGATTATCATCTTCATTACTGAGTACCCGACTATGAGGAGCAGAAGTGAGCCTACCATTCTCATCAGTACGAGTAACTAAAAGCTCTACTCTCTGGACGTTTAACCGTTCAAAAGTGTTAGCAGTAACTATTTTTACAGAAAGCTCATTGTAACCACGTAAGAACTCTCCATCAGAGGCTTCTATAGAGATAAGGTGGTTATTATTGTTGATGTGTGTAGCTTCTTCTTGGATACCACGAGCTCTAAAGTTAAGGCGATTACCAAAAGGCGTTTTTTCTACAGTACAAGAAAAAAACAGAAGAACTATAAAAAAAGGAATAAATTTTACAAATTTCATTTTATTTATATTAATAATTAAATATTATAAAAATGCATATTTCTAGCTTGATGAATAAGCT
>CAJPPS010000105.1 GCA_905372595.1 uncultured Capnocytophaga sp.
AATATTGTCCATTTTTTTATTTATTTTTTGAAGCACAAAGATACGTTATTTTTATTAATTTTTAATCTATAGAACAAAAATAATTTTGTCTGTTTATGATAATTCTCACTTTCAGATAATTCTTATCATATAGTAGAAAAATAGCTGTAAATTATCAATTTAATTTGTATCTTTGCGCTTTAATTTGGTATATGTAATGCAACAAGAGACCGTTTTCCCTGACAAAAATTCCGATAAAGGCAAGAGGGAACAAGTACAAGAAATGTTTGATACTATTTCTCCTGCCTATGATGACCTTAATAGAGTGATGACCCTACGTATGGATATCTCTTGGCGTAAGAATGTGAGACAATATGTCGCGAAAAAGAATCCTGGCACGATTCTTGACATAGCTACAGGTACAGGGGACTTGGCTATAGAGCTCAGTAAGATTCCTTCGGCTGAGATTACAGCAGTAGATATCTCTCAAGGAATGCTTTCAGTGGGCGAGAAGAAGGTAAAATCCTTAGGTCTTACGGATCGTATTCATATGCAAGTAGCTGATAGTGAAAATCTTCCTTTCCCAGATGAAAGTTTTGATGCAGTTACTGTTTCTTTTGGTATTCGTAATTTTGAGCATCTTAACAAAGGGCTTTCTGAAATCAAGCGTGTGCTTCGCCCTAATGGGAGATTAGTTATTTTAGAGACCTCTGTTCCTACTCGATTTCCTTATAAGCAAGGTTATAAGTTCTATACAAAATTCATAGTTCCCCTAATGGGAAGACTGCTGGCTAAGAATAAGAATGCATATGCCTACCTTTCCGAATCAGCAGCCAAATTTCCTTTTGGAAAACAGATGGCTCAGATTCTCTCTCAGGAAATTGGTTTTACTTCTGTTAATTATAAGCCTCAGACTTTGGGAGTTGCTACCATATATATTGCGGACAAATAAGATGATGAAAAAAATCATATACCTTATATTTCTTTTCCCTTTTTTAGGAAAAGCTCAGCCTATTATTAATTTGGAAGATTTTGATTATCAAAAATTCCAATGGGGCTACTACTTTGGGATTAATTCGCTTGATTTTCGCCTAGATTATGAGAGGTTTGATTATACAAATCCGAGTCTTACAGATATACAAACAAAGAAATCCACAGGATTCAATGTAGGGCTTACAGGTGACCTGCGATTGGTTGATCACCTGAGCTTACGGTTTGAACCGGGACTTATCTATAATAAAAGACACTTAGAATTTCCTAACTTCACTACTGAAAATGACCGCATACACGAGGTACATTCTACCTATATATATATTCCTGTGTTAGTAAAATATGGTACTAAGCGATGGAATAACTTTAAGCCTTATATTACAGGAGGAGCTTCTGTAACAATGAACTTAAGTGCCAATAATAAGTCTCAAGCAGATAATAGTGAGGGAAAATTTAGGGTGAATCCTACTATTTTTTTCTATGAACTAGGTGTGGGAGTGGATTTCTATACGCCTCACTTTCGCTTTTCGCCTTCTATAAGAGGGCTGTTTTCTATTAATAATGAACTAATTCCAGATAAAAACCCTGCAAGCCCTTGGACAGGGAATCTTCGAGGGCTTTTTACCAGAGCGATTGTACTTAATCTTACCTTTGAATAATATTAGATGACTATGATAAGAAATATTTTTACTTTATTACTTGTATTTCTGTTCTCTTTTGTAACAAAAGCACAGATTTCTTTTGGAAATAATCCTTTTCAGAAGGATGAGAACCCTGTAGAGTGGTCTTTTTCTGTAGAAAAGCTCTCTGGTGATGAATATAAACTTATTTTTAAAGGAAAAATTGAACCTAAATGGCACGTTTATTCTCAGAATAACCCTGAGGGAGGCGCTCTTCCTATGAGAATTACTTATATTACAGAAGGTATAGAGCTTATAGGGACTTCAGAAGAGAAAAATTTGCATAAGGCTTTCAATGAGGTTTTTGGTGTAGATGAGCTTTTCTTTGAGAAAGATATCCAGATAACCCAGAAAATAAAGGTAACTGATACTAATATAAAGCATATCAAAGGAAATATCTTCTGTCAAGCTTGTATAGATGTGTGTATTAACCTTAAGGAGGATTTTGTATTTTCCTTAGATGGTTCCTTAGCTCAAGTGGAAGAAAAGCAAATAGATGCTCGTAGTGAGGATATGGCAAAGAACCTTGAAATTCCTCTTAAGAATAAAGAACTTATAGGAGAAACCCAGAAGGAATCCAACTGGACGGTTTTTATACTTGGATTTTTGGGAGGGTTTATAGCCTTGCTTACTCCTTGTGTGTTTCCAATGATTCCTCTTACGGTATCGTTCTTTACTAAGCAAAGCAAAACTCGTAAAAAAGGAGTCTTTAATGCTTTTCTATATGGATTCTTTATTCTATTGATTTATGTGCTTTTAAGTATTCCTTTTCACTTCCTAGATAATATAGACCCTGAAATTCTCAATACTATTTCTACCAATGTATGGCTGAATATTGCCTTTTTTGTAATATTTGTAATATTTGCTTTTTCTTTCTTTGGGTACTATGAAATTACTCTTCCAGCTTCGTGGAGTACCAAGATGGACAATGCTTCTAATATAGGAGGAATAATAGGTATTTTCTTTATGGCACTTACCTTGGCTATTGTCTCTTTCTCTTGTACAGGACCTATTTTGGGTTCTCTCTTGGCGGGTTCTCTTTCTTCAGATGGAGGAGCTATGCAACTTTCATTAGGAATGGCAGGCTTTGGACTTTCTTTGGCATTGCCTTTTGTGATTTTTGCTCTTTTCCCTTCTTTGTTGAATTCTCTACCGAAATCAGGAGGCTGGATGACTACAGCTAAAGTATTCTTAGGTTTTTTGGAATTAGCTTTTGCTCTTAAGTTCCTCTCCAATGCAGATCTTGTACAGCACTGGGGACTTCTTAAAAGAGAGGTATTTGTAGGGTTATGGTTCGTTCTTTTTGCTCTTCTTACCTTATATTTGTTTGGAATTATCCGCTTTCCACACGATGATCCTAAGAAACCTTTGCTAAAACTTCCTAAAGGACGTCTGGTATTAGGGCTACTCTCAGGAATATTCTCTATATATCTATTATTAGGACTCTTCGGAAAGAATAACTTACGCCTACTCAGTGGGTTTCCTCCGCCTGAATTTTATGCTTTTTTCCCTAAGGAACAGGTGAGTGAGCAGATTGTATTCAAGGATTATTATGAAGGAATGGCTTATGCAAAGGCACATAATATGCCTGTAATGCTTGATTTTACAGGTTGGGCGTGTGTGAATTGTCGTAAGATGGAGGAACACGTATGGACTGATCCACAGGTGAAACAGCTAATGCAACAGTATGTGCTTATTTCTCTCTATGTAGATGATAAGGAAGAATTACCTCAGGATAAGCAGTTTGATTTTAAGCATCGCAATGGACGCGTGGAATATATAAAAACGATAGGGGATAAGTGGGCTACTTTCCAAGAAGTAAATTTCTCTACAGCCTCTCAGCCTTATTATGTTCTTCTTTCTCCTGATGCAGCATTGCTCTCTAGTCCTGTACAGTATGTCGATACTGATACCTATAAGGAATGGCTAGAGAAAGGGATTAAAACAATGGCTAATCACTAAACAAATATAGATACCGTGAATACACAAAATTTATTAGAAAAACTTCGTCAGATAGTTGGGGAAAAATATGTAATGACAGATCCTGGACAAACAGAACGTTATCGTACAGGATATCGTTTTGGAACTGGAAATGCATTAGCTGTAGTACGCCCAGCTACCCTCTGGGAGCAGTGGCAGGTGCTAGAAGCCTGTACTGAGGCAGATGTAATCGTAATTTCTCAGGCTGCTAATACAGGAATTACAGGAGGTTCTAATCCTTTTGGAAATGATTATGACCGAGATGTAGTCATTATCAATACAATGCGTAATGATACCATTCAGCTTATTCTGGAGGGAGAGCAGGCGGTATGTCTGCCAGGTTCTACCCTGAATCATTTGGAACAGGAGCTTAAGCAGTATGGGAGAGAACCACACTCAGTGATAGGCTCTTCTTGTATAGGAGCTTCAGTGATTGGAGGGGTGTGTAATAATTCAGGAGGTTCTCTTGTACAGCGTGGACCTGCTTATACTGAAATGTCCCTATATGCACAACGTAATGCAGAAGGAAAGCTAGAGCTGATTAATCACTTAGGAATAGAATTAGGTGATAATCCTAAAGAAATTCTCACCAATTTGCAAGAAGGAAAATATCAGAGAAAGGATATTCAACAGACAGGGAAGAAAGGGCACGATCACGACTATTGTAACCACGTTCGCCAGATTGATGCTGACACTCCTGCTCGTTTTAACGCCGATCCTGCTCGCCTTTATGAAGCTTCAGGAAGTGCAGGACGTTTAGCGGTTTTTGCTGTAAGAGTGGATACTTTTCCAGCAGAAAAGCAAACTGCTGTATTCTATATTGGGACTAATGATACGTCTGTACTTACCCAATTACGTCGTCATATGTTAGGTTCTTTTGAGCAAATACCTATTTCTGGAGAATATATTCATAGAACAGCTTTTGATATTGCTGCTAAGTACGGAAAAGATACTTTTTGGTATATTAAAAATGTAGGAACGGAATACCTTCCTCGCCTTTTCTCTCTTAAAGCTTGGGCTGACCGTGTGGCTAAAAAGATTCCCTTTATGCCTAAGCATTTTAGTGAAAAATTCTTACAAGGAACTTCCAAGCTGATGCCAGATCACATACCTCAGATTATGAAAGATTACCGCAATCAGTATGAGCACCATTTAATCCTTAAGATGGGAGGTAAAGGGGTAGAGGAAGCTCGTGAATACCTTAAAGAATTTTTTTCTGATACTGCTAAAGGAGCTTATTTTGAATGTGATGCAAAACTAGCACAAGCAGCAATGCTTTTGCGATTTGCGGTAGCCTCAGCAGCTATTCGTTACCGTTCTGTTCACGAAGAAGAAGTTGAAGATATTGTTGCTCTTGATATTGCTTTACGTCGTAATGATGAGGATTGGTTCGAAAAATTACCTCCAGAATTAGAGAATAAGATTCTTCATAAGCTCTACTATGGGCATTTTATGTGTCACGTATTTCATCAAGATTATGTAATCAAAAAAGGTTATAATTGTGAGGAAATAGAGGAGGAAATGCTTAAAATTTTGGATACTCGTGGAGCTGAATACCCTGCAGAACATAACGTGGGGCATCTCTATCACGCTAAGGAAGAACTTAAGAATTTCTATCAAGAACTAGACCCTACCAATAGTTTTAACTCTGGGATAGGGAAAACTTCAAAGAAGAAAAATTGGCAATAAATCATTGTCTATTTTAAAATATAAGAGACTGTTCCCCAGAA
>CAJPPS010000106.1 GCA_905372595.1 uncultured Capnocytophaga sp.
AGTTAGGGAGCCATTTTCTACTGTAGGTTTGCGGGAATCCTCTCGGTAACTTTCCTTTCTCGCTCCTACAAACTCAATATCAATGCTATCAGTCTTGATCATAGCAGTACCGAAATTTTTGAATATCGAAATTTTAGGATTGTTAGGCAATTGGGAAGCGACTCTCTCTGCTAGTTCAATACCACTGCCTAGGGTGACGATGTCAATATCTTTGGCAATTCCTCTTTCTAATAATAAGTCCCGCACAAAACCTCCCACTACGAAGCATTCTTGTTCGGATTCTTGAGCGATTTTACAGATAAGTTCGAAGATAGGGTTGGTAAGAGATTGGGCGTAATTCACTATATTTTTTTTCATCTAATACAATACAAACTTAAAGATTAATCCCAACTACTTCTTTGAGAAAGGGTATATTTGCCTCCTCCCGTACAAATTAATGAAATAGCTCCTCCTAGGAATAATCCTAAGGTTTCTATAGCCCACCCTCCTGTAGTAGGGTCAATAACGAAGAGTTCGGCTCTATGTACTAAGAAAATGGCTACTAAGCAATTGATAGCTATAATCATAGAAAAAAAACGGGTACGATATCCTATAATAATGAGCAAAGGAGCTATAATTTCAGCTATGTAGGTTCCATAGGCTAATACGGTAGGAAAATCATTGTTTTCTAACTGTATTTTTACAAAACTGATATCGTGAAGCTTGGAGTATCCGTGAAAGAGAAGTATTCCCCCTATAAAGAGGCGCAAAAGAAGTATTCCTAATTCCCGAGAGGTGTTATTTGAATTATCTTGGTATATCATTGTGTCTGTCAGTTTAAGTATTGAGCATTATTTTTTAGTAAATATATGTGTTTATACTTACTTTTATCTTAAAACGCTCATAAAGTAAAGATTTGAACCGTTGTGCGAGCCTAAGATCTGTAAAAATCATAGCACGACTGATACTTGTGGTAAAGACCACTTCTCCAATAAGGTATTCCACAAGGTAAGTACCTTCCTCAGTCATTAATACATAATTAGGATTGACTATAGTTTCCACGTGTTCTGGAAAAGTTTTTGCAAAGATACAAAAAATAGAATAGGCTACGCTAAATTTTTGAATATTAATATATTAATTTAACATTTTTCTAAATAAAAATCTTTGTGGAAGTCGTATTTTTGTGAAAAAATAATCTATGATGAATCGGGTGCTTTTTATAGGAGCCATTTTAGGAGTATTTTCAGCTGTAGCTCAAGAGGATACAGCGGAGAAGCTCAGGGATAGTATAGCTCCTTATGAAACGGTTATTAATCTGGAGGATGTTTTTGTTTTTGGTAATCAGCCTGTCTTTAGGAATGAAGAGCAAAGGAAAAAATATGAGCTTCTTAAGTATCGGGTGAAAAAGGTATATCCCTATGCTAAGCTTGCTGCAGATAAGCTCTATCAGATAGAACGCACTCTAGACACTCTCCCTAATAACAGACAAAAAAAAAGATATACTAAAAAAGTACAAGAGGAAGCAGAAGCACGCTTTACCGATGAGCTCAAAAAGCTATCTCGCTCTCAAGGAAAAATATTGATCAAGCTTATTTATAGACAAACAGGAGATTCAGCATATGATTTAGTGAAAAACCTCAGAAGTGGTTGGCGTGCCTTTTGGTACAATAATACCGCTTGGTTCTATGACTTGTCTCTTAAGAGTGTTTATAATCCCTTAGAGGTAGAAGAGGATTTTTGGATAGAAGATATTTTACAAAGGGCTTTTTCCAGAAAAGAGTTGGAGGTGCAAGAGCCTGCTTTTCCTATTGACTATGAAGCAATAGAAAAAAAATGGCGTAATTCCTCAAAAGAGTAGTTTTTCACAAAAGGAAAGCCACCTATGATAGCTCATAGATGTCTTTCGTGTTGTAAAATTATTTAGAAAGAGAGTTTGATACCAAAATTTACTCCTAAAGAAGAGTAAGAAGCTTTCTCAGTAAGTTTTTTAGCAGAATTGCTTCTAAGTTCTTCTTGAGAGGCTTCTTCTACATAATCAGTATGTTGGTTATATACTTGTCCTCGGAGAACATCATTATAGGAACCATTGGTAAAGCCTTCTAAGGTCTTGAGGGGGATTTCTACATTTCTATTTTGCCCAGCAACACTGATGGTAGCTTTTAGGGTTTGTTTGAAGTCTTTTAGCTCAGAATAATCACGCTTTACAGAAATATTCATATATTCTAGTTCAGTGAAGAAAGCTAATTTTTCAGTAATATTGTATTTGTATCCGAAAGCAGCAATAGTTCCAAAAGGGAATTTTCCTTTATAATCTTCTGTATATGAAGTTTCTATTGTTGCTCCTTGCTTAATAACAGCGGTAGCAGGTAATCCAGAAAGTCCTGGGAGGCTTATTCCTAATCGCGCAAGAGCAGCTACAGGGATATCTTGGTTGGTCGTAGTGTAGGAGTGGGCTAAGGCTTCAGTTTTTCCGCCTACTTTGGTAAGAAATCCAAAACGTCCGTAGAAGTTGTCTGTAAAGTTGTAGATCACTGATAGGGCAGCACCGAAAGCGCGACCACGCCCCTTTACTTCTCCATCTATAGTAGCAGTAAGTGGGGTGTTAGCGATGTTCTTTTGGCTTATCTCACGCTTTATGAGCTGGTCTTTCCCATAGAGATACCCTGCACTGACATCGATTCCCCAAGTTTTGTTAAAAAAATAACCGACCCTGAGTTGGCTATTGATTCCCTCACCGAAAGTACCAAAGCGGACACTTTCTTTGCCGTTGATACTCTCTTCACCGATTTTGGTGGAAGGTACTCCCCAGGCGTAACCTCCTGTGACAGATACATAAACCTGAGCGGAGGCGGTGTAGCCAGCCAGTAGAAGGCCTGCTACAAGAAAAATTCTCTTCATATGAAATTAATTAAAAGAATGATTTTTTTATTGTTTTTGTTCTTCGAGCCATTGTTGAGCCACACTTAGGGGGCGTGCAATGATAGCTTTCTCTCCTTGTATTAGGATAGGACGTTCTATGAGCTTGGGGTATTGGTGTAGTAACTCAATAATTTGTTGCTCAGAAAGTGAATCACTACCTACTTCTTTCCAGATAGTTTCTTTCTTACGTACTAAATCAATAGGAGGGATACCTAATTTTCGTAATAATTCTTCTATCTGAGCTATAGAAGGTGGATTGTTGAGATAGTCGATAATCTCAATAGGCTGTTCATCTTCCCTTAAGAAAGCCAAGCACTCTCGGCTTTTGCTACAATGGTTATTATGATATATTTGTAAAATAGGTGTTGTTTCCATCTTTTTAAAATAAGCTACAAAAATAGTTTATTTTTATAAAATAGCAAAATAATATTTTATTTTTTAATTGAAATAGTTGATTTGTGCTTCTACCAAAAATACTAATTTGTCTTTGTAGCGTACTTCCTTGCGTATCCAATTTCCTTTTTTGTCATACTGATAGGAAAGCTCAGAATAAGCGGGGAGGGTTCCATTAGCTGACATAGACTGTTGGTAAGGTAATTTGTCGTCTTTATAGAAATAAATCACCTTCATATTATCTACGAAATCCACATAGTCGTCCTTTGTAATTTTTGTATGATAGCCATCAGTATTATATTCATTATGAAAGACATATTTTTTGTCGTTGTTAGGTGTTCTATAAACTTTGTCCAACACCTTATTATCCTTGTCGTAAGTAGTGTAACATTTTTCAATAAGTTCTCCTTCGGTGGTAAAAGTCATACAATTGACGGGGTTACCGGGCTCATCTAATTGGCAAACGGTAGTACGGCGATGATCGGTTTCTCGGCTTTCTTTCTTTTTGTCATCATACGTGATGGAGATTTCTTGAGTCATTTCTCCTTCTTTGTTATATATTTTCTCATTTATGCATCTATTTTTGTTGTCATAAAAGAGTTTTCTGTGTCTTGTAACTTCATTTTTGTTATTGTAATCGATTTTTTCAATTACTTTACCAGCTTTATTGAATCTTATAAAGGTGTTTTTATCGTATAGAAGTCCATCACTGATATTTTTTTCAATTGTTTTGTCTTCTTTTTCATTTATATTATAGGGTATGATACGTACAGACTCAATATTTCCCTTTAATCGTAAGTAGGGAAGCATATTATCGTCTTGAGAGAAGGCGGGAAGGGCGTATAAGGTAATTAGTAAAAAATATAAAAGCTTCATAATGCAGTATTTTAGTAATAAGTTATTTCTCTTTCGATAGTTGTGGCGGCTTCTCCATCAAGGAAATACGTTTTTTCGATCCAATTGCCTTTGCTGTCGAGCTTGTACTTGAGCGTAAAAGTTTGAGAAGGTTCCTCTCCAGATGTAACTATATATTTGGTAGGGAAAAGTCCCTTTTCGTATAAGTATTTGGTAGAGAAATGTAATTCATAAGTCCTATTCACTCTATTGTCTATCTTTGTGAATCTGTTTTTATCATCATACTCATAGGAAATGCTATGAACAAGTTTGTTTTTATCATCATAAGAAAGAGATTCGGATAGGAATCCATCTTTGGAATATTTGAGCGCCCTTTTCCCCTCCAATTTTCCTTCGAAATTGTACGCTAAGATCTCAGAGGGAAGGAGATTATCGCCTAAAGATATTACCATTTTAGATTTTTTGTTAGGAAAACCTGTAGAGGTAATGGTAGCAGAGGCTTTTTTCTGCTTATCATCATAGGTATAGGAAGTGGTTTGAGTAAGTTTTTCAGGGACAAGCTCAAGAACTTCCTTGGAGACACGATTTTTGTCATCATAAGTCCATTTTTGAATCGTTTTAGGCTGTCTTCCTCGAAAATAAGTATCCAATTCGGTGATACGTCCCTTTTTGTCAAAGAGGAGAAACTGGTCATCATCTAAGGGATCAAACAAAAGCGCCTCAGCAGCTTTGGGGAGTTTGCTCTGAGTGATTGTCAGGGATTTTACATTGCCCTGTAGCTGATAGACTTGTTGGCGTTTTTCATTCTGCCTCCAAGCGAGGGAACCTATGAATAAGAATAAGTAGATAAGCTTCATAAAAATTAGTAATAAGAAATTTCTCTTTTGACAACTGCCATAGGGATATTGTCATAATAATAAGTTTTTTCCGTCCAATTGCCGTATTTGTCTATTTTGTACTTGATGGTGCTATAGAAAGGGAAGCTCCCATTACTACTTTCCTTCTGTGAGGCAGGGAAACGATAATCTTCGTAGGTATAGAGAGATTTGGAGGTGGTAAAATTCTCATAATTCTCTATAATATGTTCTGTAATCCTATTTTGAACATCATAGGTAAAGAAATTCGAGCGAGTTTTCTTGTTTTCTTTGTTAGAAAAGGATTGTTCAGTACAATTTCCCTTGTTATCAAAGTTATAAATAATCTTTAGGT
>CAJPPS010000107.1 GCA_905372595.1 uncultured Capnocytophaga sp.
AATAGGAGCAATGATACGTATCCAATGTGCTTTCGTAGATACCCCTGAGGTAGAACGTATAGCTGACTTTATTGGCGCTCAAAAAGGATATCCAGATGCCTTCCTACTACCAGAATATGTTGGAGAAAATGATGTAGAAACTCCCGAAGTAGATATGAGCAAAAAAGACCCTCTACTGAGAGAAGCCGCTGAAATTCTTGTTAGTGCCCAGCAAGGATCTACTTCCTTGTTACAAAGAAAGTTAGAACTAGGATATAACCGTGCTGGACGTATCATTGATCAGTTAGAGGTACTTGGTGTAGTGGGACCTTTTAAGGGAAGCAAAGCCAGAGAAGTTCTCTTTGCTGATTTGGTAAGTCTGCAACAATATTTAAACGAAAAAGGGGTATAAAAACCCCTTATTTTTTATCTCTAACTAAAGAAACAATCTTTTGTACCACCTCCTCTATTGTAGTGGAAGAATTATCTATTTCTATTGCTTCTAGAGCCTTTTGAAGAGGAGACTCTTTCCTATGTGTATCCTCATAATCCCTCTTCTGTATGTTCTGTAATACCTCTTCATAAGTAGTTACTTCTCCTTTTTGTTGAAGTTCCAAGAATCGCCGTTGAGCTCGAATCTCCTCAGAAGCTGTCATAAATATCTTAAGTTCAGCCTCAGGGAATACTACAGTACCTATATCACGCCCATCCATAACTACTCCTTTCTCTCGTCCCATTTCACGTTGCAAAGCCACCAAATAAGCGCGTACTTCTGGAATTTTTGCTACTTCACTTACATAGCTTGCTACAGACAAACCTCGTATCTCTTTCTCTATATTTTGCCCATTTAAGTAGATTTCAGAAACTCCCAATTCTGGATTATGTTCAAAACGGATTATACTTTGCTTGAGAGCTATCAGAAGACTATCTTTATCAATAGTTAAAGTCTGTTTTCCTTCCGAAATAAATCCTCGCTTAAGAGCTAAAAAAGTAACCGCTCTATACATAGCTCCTGTATCTATATACACATATTGTAAGGTATTGGCTACACGCTTAGCTATTGTACTCTTCCCTGTAGAAGAATATCCATCTATGGCAATAATTATTTTTTTCATTCTATTCAAAGTAAAAATAACTTACCAAAATAATTATAGATTTTGGTAAGTTATACTAACTAAAGTATGATTTTTAGGTTTATTAGAAAGATTTATTTTCTGCTTCTGATCGAATTTTTCGAATAAGGAGTTTTGCTAAGCCTATATTAGCTGTATCATCAAGGATGATATGATCAAGAATTTTCTTACTTTGTAGCAGACCTATTAAGTGTGTTTGTCCTTCATATACAAGGCAAACATCATCCACACTCTTATCCTCCAATCCCTCTGTATTTTCAAAAGAAAGAACTGCATTACGGAAAATTTCTACCTGATAGGAGCTAGCCAAACGATTATCTACTCCTGGGCGCGCTTTATAAGCTAAAATAGAACCATCCAGAGTACTTACTAATGAGACTGAGATGGCTCCTCCTATATTAGAAAAAAGTTGTTCTACATACTCATTTAAAAACTGTTCCATCTCTTATTTATTACTAACTAAAGAATAATTTTCTAAAATGACTCTCTTTCTTAGGAGCTTCAGTAGGCTCTTTGGTATAAAGTTCTGTTTGTACCTCATCAAAAGTAACGACTTTGGTCATTTGTTCATAACATTGCTTATGGATAATACTAAGAATACCATAATTGATCTTATTGGCATCTGTAATGATATGAATTAAGTAATCAAAATCCTTAGATACATAGATGATATGAATCTGCTTTTTGTTAGAAATCGTAATTTCTCTAAGAGAATCTTCATGAATATTATCAATATATTTGATTTCTTGAAGGGCATTTTTAGCAATTTCAGCTTCAAATTTGGCTGTAGCTGTATAGTCCAAACCACTGAAAGACCTATTAAAAAGGACTTCGCCATGTTCTGTTCCTATAAAGCTAACCGAAAGGATTCCAGAGAGTTGCGCTCCCATTTGTTCCGCATATTTTTTGAACTCATCTAAAATCATACTCTTGAAATTTAATTAGGTAATAATATTGTGCAAAGCTACGATGTTTTTTCTTAAATTGCAACCTTTATCCAGAAATATTTTTAATTAACAAAATAGGAATTTTTGTTAATAACCTACATAATTATTTGATAACAAATCTATTACAAATCCTCGTATTCTTCACTATTGTAGATAAGTAATTAGAATCCGAATAATTGTGCATCTTCTTTATTTTGCTTATCTCTAGCTTTCATCTTCTCTATATATTCAATATCTTTATGTCTATCATAGAAACGGTAAGAGAGACCAATTCCACCAAAATAGCGAGTAGGAGTTGTCTTCCAGCTAGCCCCTATTGAGGCATTTATTTGAAAATCTTCATTAATAAGATAGGATGCTCCAAGTCGAATTAATGAATCCTTATAATAATCACTTGTAATACCCTCATTCTCAACAAATATACTCCATCTATCATCATACAAATTATGAGTAAGGCTAAGAATATAACTATACTGAGCGTGAATAGAAGCCATATTATTTCCAACAAAGTTCAATACCAACGCTACTTCATCAAGAGGATGACTCTGCAGAGCAATAATTGCTTTAGGAGTGAAAACATTATACTTCTCATTCATTACTTCATAGAGGTAGCGATTCTGTTCCCATACATTTATCCCCGCATACAAAGAAATGGCAGGAATCATTTTTTTCCATTTAAATTCGGCATTAGCCTTCCAGCTATATACATTCACCTTACTAACAAAAACTGGGTCGTAGAAGAGGTATTTCACCCCAAAAGTATTACGTTGAAACCCCATTTTTCCTTTAGAGATTCCATCTGTAGAACGATTACTGTAAAGAAAAGTACCATCACCTACTATCTCAAACTGATCTCGCCATACTCCATAGCGAACCATATAGTTTAACCCGATATTATCCTGAGACAAGCCCAGTGCTTCGTGCTTATTAGTCTCATAGATAATATCTGTCTCCAGATGTGCCACTTTTTTACCTACCGAATAAGCCCCCATAGACCTACCTGGTTTATTAGAGTTAATAATATCAGTATATTGACCATAACTCTCTAAAGATAAAAACATTACGATAGAATAAAGTAGTATTCTTTGCATAAATAATATATCCATATTTCTTTAGTTTATTTACATTATTTTCTATAAGAACTAAAACAACAAGTCCTTGCTTGGTAGAAAGTACAAAATTATAAAATTTATACTTAGTATCAAGTTTTTTATCATTTTTTTCCTGAAAAAAACAGCGATAAGCATAGTACTTATCGCTGTAAAAAAATATAAACTATGAAAAAATTTTACATTTGTGTAATGATAAACTCACTTCGTCTGTTTTGTTGATGTTCTTCTTCTGTACAAGGAACTCCATTCTTACAGTGGTTCACCAATCGAGTTTCTCCATATCCTTTAGCAGTCAATCTATTCTTAGCTATTCCCTGGCTTACGATCCATTCCATAGTTGATTTAGCACGTTTATCTGAAAGAATCAAGTTAGATTTGTCTGAACCACGACTATCTGTATGAGAGCGGATAGATATCTTCATTGTAGGATGATCCTTCATAGCTTCAACAATCTTAGCCAATTCTGCAGCCGCATCAGGTCGAATATTATACTTACCAAGATCAAACTTGATTTCCTTAATTTGGAAAATCTTAGCTAAGTCATCTCCTTTTTTGAGAGGTTTCTTAGTAGTTTTCATAAGGATTTCTTTTTCAATAACATTCCCTTTTTCACGGACACTTACTTGTTCTTCTACCACAGCATAGTTTTCACGTTGTGCTCGAAGGAAAACAAAAGTATCATCACAATTAATTGTTTTAGCTCCAAAGTCATAATCCCCATTAGATTTATTCTCAATTTTACTAATTTCCTTTTGATTGCTATCAGAAAGAGTAAGAGTTACATTTGCGAGAACTTCCTTGGTATCAATATCCTTAACAATACCTTTAATAGTTTTTTTACAATCAAAGTCTAGAGGTCTGTTTTGTATAAAGTAATAAATATCATCTTTTCCTTTTCCTCCTGGACGATTTGAAGAGAGGAATCCTACACTTCTTTGTTCATCAAGGATAAAAGCGAAGTCATCATCAGGAGTGTTCCCTGGACGTCCTATATTCTGTAATCTTTTTAAAGAACCATCTGCTTCTATTTTTACAGCAAAAATATCCAAACCTCCTAACCCTGGAAGTCCATCTGAAGCAAAGAAAAGAACATTTTCACTAGAAATAAATGGGAAGGTTTCTCTTCCTTCTGTATTGATAAGTTCTCCCAGATTTTCAGGCTTTCCATAAGTTCCTTTCTTATGATTTACACGAACTCTGAAAATATCAGATTTTCCATGAGTTCCATTGATATCTGCTGCGAAATAAAGATATTTTCCATCAGGAGAAAGTGCTGGATGTGCTACACTATAACCTGTAACATTAAAAGGAAGACGAACGGGTTCAGACCAATTAAGCCCATTTCTTACAGAGCGATAAATTTCAAGTAGTACTTTTTCCTCTGCTTTCTTCCTTTTTTCCTCTTTACTCTGAGGTACCTGATAATTACGAGTGAAGTAGATTGTATCCAAACTTCTGGTAAATACAGGGCTAGATTCATTCAAAAGTGAATTCAACACTGGAGAAAAGTCCTGTTCTTTAGTAAGATTCCCTTCTGAAAAATCTCCTTTATAAAGATCATAATATCCTTCTCCTGTCCAATTAGAAGTTCCTCTTGAAGATTTTGGCTTACGGCTAGCTGTATAAACAACCTCTCCTTTCCCAAAGAAAGCAGTTCCATACTCTGAATATTCAGTATTAATATCTACTGGTTTCAGAGTCAATCTTCCTGAATTATCTTTAATTGTCTGTAAGTAATCAGTATGTTCTTCTAACTTCTTTGCACGAAGATCCCCCTGTCCTGTAATTTTAACAAACTGATCCAACACCTTTTGAGCATCTTCATAACGCTCTACAGACTTCAGTGTCTGCCCATAACGATAGTAATATTCAGGCGTGATCTTATAGTTTTCTGGCTCCTTCTTTGCATTTTCGAAAAGTTGATCATACCATTTTAGAGCTGTAGTATAATCTGCATTGAAATAGTAGGAATTCCCTAAGTTCTCCAGTATTGTTTGATCTACATAACCTTGGGAAGCTATACGTTCATATATCTTGATAGCATCTACATAGGCATACTTACTATATAAGTCATTGGCCTTTTTTATTTTACTTTCATTTTCTTTCTTTAGTTTATCTTTATCTTCTTGAGCAAAAACACAAGATACTGAGAC
>CAJPPS010000108.1 GCA_905372595.1 uncultured Capnocytophaga sp.
ATAATAGAAGTAAATTCTATTAGAATTTTATATTGTTTCTTTTCATATTTATAATTTTAACTTAATACAAAACTCTCCCTTACTTGGGAGAGTTTTTTTATGACCTTCTCTCTAGCCCTCCCCGCCCCTTCCCAATCCTCAAAGCTTTATATATCCTTAATACTAGCCAATCTGATGCCAGAGAAGCTAGGTGATATGTGGGAGTAAAATGAAGATACAGATCCCAAAAAAATCCGTGTTAATAAAAAAAGTGGGAAAAAGTGGTGGAAAGTGGGAAAAAGTTTGTACCTTTGGCGCAAGAATAAAATAGAGATGCTTCACACCTATGTAACTTACGAATGCAAAGCGGATGCCAAAGGCAGGATTACCTTGCCTGTTGGGCTTAAGTCCGTGTTGGATAAGGAGTTACAAGCGCCTCTTATCCTCAAGCCTTCTATCTATAAGCCTTGTATAGAGCTCTACACACAGGGAGAATGGCAGGGGATAATGGAGAAGATGAAAGCCAAACTCAACTTATTCAACCAGCAACACCTTACTTTCTTCCGGCGTTATACAGCGGGCGTTAAGGAAACAGAGATAGATGCCACTGGGCGTTTTGTGATTCCCAAGCCCTTGTATGACTTCAGTAAGATAGATAAAGAGGTGGTGCTAGCCCCTATGATGGACTTCATTGAAATCTGGAACAAAGACCTTTATAATCAGGAGATTAACAGCATCAATGAAGCCGATTTTATGTTACTAACCGAAAAAATTATGGGTGATGTACCAGAAGGATTGCTATCATAAGCCTGTGCTACTAGCCGAGAGCCTAGAGGGGCTCTCTATAAATCCTGAAGGTACTTATGTAGATGCTACCTTTGGAGGAGGTGGGCATTCTCGTGCCCTTCTGGAACGATTGGGAGAGAAAGGAAAGCTTTATGCTTTTGACCAAGATAAGGATGCTTTTTCTCAAAATCCTATTGATGATCCTCGCTTGGTGTTCATCGATGGGAATTTTAGGCATATCAGGCGATTACTGCGCTTCTATGGGGTAAGAGAGGTAGATGGTGTATTGGCGGACTTCGGAGTCTCCTCCCATCAGTTAGACGCTGGAGAAAGGGGGTTTTCCACCCGCTATGAAGGACCGCTGGATATGCGTATGAACCAAGAGCAACCACTCTCAGCCTACACCGTAGTCAATACCTATGAGGTAGAAGCCCTTACTCGTATTTTCTACCAATATGGGGAGCTCTCTCAAGGAAAACAGATTGCCCAGACCCTCTGTAGCTATCGGGAAGAACAGCCTATAGAGACCACCTCAACCCTTAAAGAAGTCGTACAGAAATTCCTCCCTAAGGGTAAGGAATATAAGGTATTGGCACAAATATACCAAGCCTTACGAATAGAAGTAAATCAGGAACTCGGTGCCCTAGAGGAATTCTTACTCCAGCTGCCCGAAATCGTGAAAGTAGGAGGACGTATCAGCCTTATTTCCTACCATTCCTTGGAGGATAGGCTCGTAAAGCGGTTTATCCGTGACGGACAATTCTCTGGAGAAGCCCAAAAGGACTTCTATGGAAACCTCATTGTCCCTTTTAAGAGAGTAGGAAAGGCTATCACCCCTTCGGCTGAGGAAATTAAAGAAAATAACCGCTCCAGAAGTGCTAAATTACGCATAGGAGAGCGTATAGAAATGCTATAGGGAAGATGAAATCAGTAAAGGAACAATTAGCCAAAATCCTCAAAGTGGATTTTCTCATAGGAGAGAATGCTCTGAAGAACTGGGTGTTATTGCTCTTTTCTCTTTTTCTATGCATCATAATGATTTATAGTAGTCACCTCATCGACCAGAAAATATATGCCATTGCCAAGCTCAATGAGGAGATTAAGGAATTACAGAGCGAGTTTGTAGATGTCCGTTCGCGCCTACAGCGTATCAAGCTGGAATCTACTATACTGAGCGGGCTGAAGGATAGCGGACTCAAGCAATCCCAGACCCCTCCCAATAAAATAAAAGTGATTGTAAGAGAATGAATACTGAAGTACAAAAAGATAAAATCATCAACCTGCACACCATTCTTGTGGTGGCGGGTCTTTTTATCTTTGCTTTAAGTATCATCGTAAAGCTCATCGGCTTGTATATCAATGGAGATAAGTACCGACAACTCATTGAGGAGAACACCATCAAAGAATTTGTTATTGAGCCTAACCGAGGCAACCTATACTCAGATGACGGAAGCCTACTGGCTACCTCAGTAACTCGTTATGATATCCACTTTGATGCCGTAACTCCCAGTAAGAAGGACTTCGATACCAACCTCAAGCCTCTGAGTGACTCCCTGTCAAAGATATTTAACAAACCTGCTTCCCACTATGTGGAGACACTAAAGAACGCCCGTAACCGAAAGGTTAAGTACCTACTGATAGGTAGAGGCCTAGGGTGGGATGATTGTAGCCGTATCAAAAAGCTCCCACTCTTCTCCTTAGGAGGTATTAGAGGGGGACTGATTGTAGAGGGGAAGACCTCCAGAGAGTACCCTCTGGGAGCGATTGCCCACCGTATTGTAGGGTATGACCGTACCGATGACCAAGGGAATGTATTCCGAGTGGGGCTTGAAGGGGCTTTCAGCAAGTACCTCTCAGGGGTGCAAGGAAAGCACCTCAAGCAGAAAATCGCCCAAGGACAGTGGAAGCCTATTGCCGACGGAGAAGAGATAGAACCTAAGGATGGTTATGATGTTGTCTCCACCATTAATATCAATATACAGGATATTGCCCACCACGCCCTATTGGCTCAATTAGAAAAGTACCAAGCCGACCACGGTTGCGCTATCGTAATGGAAGTAGCCACAGGAGAGATTAAAGCCATCTCCAACCTAGGGCTTAATAGTGAAGGAAAATATGCTGAACGCTTTAACTACGCCCTTGGAGAAACCTATGAACCAGGCTCCGTGTTCAAGACAATGTCTCTGGTTACCGCTATGGAAGAAGCGCAGATAGATACAACCTATGTAGTGGATACCAAAAAAGGGGTAATCTCTTTCTACGGACAGAATGTATGGGATTCCAACAGAAAAGGTTATGGAAAAATCAATCTCTCCAAAGCCATTCAGGTATCTTCCAATACGGCTATCGTACAGATGATTCACGATGTATTCGGGAAAGACCCTAAAAAGTTTGTAGGAAAGCTCAACAAGATGCACCTAAATAAGAAATTAGGGCTTCCTGTAGCAGGTGAAGGCGAACCCTACCTCCCCCAGCCCAACCAACGAGGCTGGAGCGGAATCGCTCTGGAATGGATGGCTTTCGGTTATGGACTGAAGATGACCCCCTTACAAGTACTTACTTTCTATAATGCTATCGCTAACAATGGAGTGATGCTCAAGCCTAGAATGATTAAGGAAGTAAAGCAATGGAATAAGTCTATTGAAAAATTTGACCTCGAAGTCCTCAACAGTAGTATCTGTAGCGAACAGACAGCCACCAAGGTGAAGAAAGTACTAGAGAACACCGTAAAGTATGGAACAGGAAAGAGCTTATACTCCCCTCATTTCTCAATGGCTGGGAAAACAGGTACCTCACAGAAGGATTATTCTGATAAGGACAAGCTAGGATATATCTCTTCCTTTGCAGGCTTCTTTCCCGCGGATACCCCCAAATACTCTTGCCTAGTGGTTATTCATAACCCTGATAAGAAAATAGGGTATTATGGAGCTGACGTATCAGGACCCGTATTCAAGAGTATCGCTCAGAAGATATATACCAATTCCCTCCTGATTGACACCATAGACCATATAGAGGAATCCAGCCAAGAGGTAGAGAAAAACTACAAACGATATGATGAAATCCTCTCCAAGTACAAAACTATCGTCCCCAATGTAATCGGGATGAGTGCTATGGATGCTATCGCTATTATGGAAAACCTAGGACTAAATGTCATCATTACAGGAAAAGGAAAAGTAAAAGAACAATCTATCCAAGGAGGAGAACCCATTGGGCGGAATAAGTCCATCAAGCTCACCTTATCCTAATAAAAAACGCAATTTTAAGAATGAAACTCAGCAATTTATTATCCCATATAACTCCTCTGGAAGTCCTAGGAAATACAGAGGTAGAGGTAAGCCAACTGACTCAGGACTCACGAGAGGCTACCCAAGGAGGGCTTTTCTTTGCCGTAAAGGGTTCTTCAAGTGACGGACATACCTTTATCCCACAAGTTATTGCCCGTGGTGTAAAGGTAATTGTTAGCGAATCTTCCTTGGCACACCTAGCCCCCACCTATCCTGAGGTAACCCTAGTAAAGGTAGCTCACTTAGGAAAAGCTATGGGACTGATGGCAGACACTTTCTACAACCACCCTTCCCAGAAGCTCCGGCTGGTAGGTGTTACAGGCACCAATGGGAAGACTACCATTGCGACCCTCCTCTACCGCCTATTCAAGGGATGGGGGGCTTCTGTAGGTTTGCTCTCTACAATTGCTATCTACCTGAATGAGGAACGTATAGAGACCAAGAACACCACTCCTGATGCCCTGACCCTCCAGCGATTACTCAGCCAGATGGTCAGCCAAGGGATTCAATATTGCTTTATGGAAGTCAGTTCGCACGGGGTTGCTTTAGAACGTATTGCAGGACTCCAGTTTGCTGGAGGTATCTTTACCAACCTCACTCAGGATCACTTGGACTTTCATAAGAGCTTTGCCGAGTATCGCGATACAAAGAAAAAGTTCTTTGACAACCTTAGCAAGGATGCTTTTGCTCTGACCAATATAGACGATAAAAATGGGAGCTTTATGCTACAGAATACACAGGCGCGCAAGTACTCCTATGCACTGAAGACCTATGGGGACTTCCACGCTCGTATTCTTGAGAATGACCTCTCTGGCTTAGTCCTCCGTATAGACCAAAAGGAGGTAAGCACCCAGCTGATAGGCTCTTTCAACGCTTATAACCTGCTAGCGGTGTATGCTACCGCTACCCTTCTTGGGGTATCACAGGAAGAAGCGCTAAAGGGGTTAAGCTTATTAGGAGCCGTTTCAGGACGTTTCCAATGGTTTGTAGGTAAGGAAAATCGCACCGTAATTGTAGATTATGCCCATACCCCTGACGCCCTAGAAAATGTATTGGATACCATTGCCCATATCCGAAAGGCAGGGCAACGAGTAATTACCCTGATAGGGTGTGGAGGTAATCGCGATAAAACCAAGCGCCCTATAATGGCGCAGATTGCCATCCTCAAGAGTGACTTTGTTGTCTTCACTTCGGACAACCCCCGAGATGAAGACCCTGAGGCTATCCTAGCGGAAATGACCGCTGGAGTAAAGGCTGCACAAGCC
>CAJPPS010000109.1 GCA_905372595.1 uncultured Capnocytophaga sp.
CGTTCTTAGAACAGTAATCATAGAGCGAGTAATTTTTTATCTCATTATAATCTAGCAGGTAAAATCACCTGCTGAAAACCTATACCCTATTCATATATATTATAACGCAAATTTCAATAATTATTACTAACTTTATTAAAAATGAAAAATTCAAAAATAGTATTCTCTACAATAATAGCAAGTCTTGCTCTTTTCTCTTGTACTAAAAAAGAAGAAACTCCTACTTTAGAAACTCCTACTTTAGGAAACACCACTTTAGAATTTCAAAATATTATTGGAAGTAACCCAATAGAATTAGGAGCAGATGCCTCTACTGCCAAATCCTATATCTCTAATAATCAAACTTTAAAATTCTCTGAAATAAAATACATTATCAGTAACATTCGATTGGTAAAGACAGATGGTTCCACTATATTATACAATGTTGATAACCTCGATACAGGTGCTTTTGTCTTGAACCAATCCAATCCTGAATCTTTAAAACTTCACTTAAGTGACTTACAGACAGGAGCGTACAAAGAAATTCTATTCGATTATGGTATTCGCAAAGAATTAAATCATCTTGATGAATCCAGATTTCCTAAATTCTATAAAGAAGCTGGCAAGAATGATTCTAGAATGCATTGGGAATGGGGAAAAGGATATCGTTTTACAAAAATAGAGGGATTTTGGGGTAATGATAACAAGGTTTTATCTGTTCATACAGGAAGTACAATCAAAGATAGAGATACCAAAGCAATTGGTGTAGATGCCTGCCGTACAGTAAAGCTCGTTCTTCCCAAAAATCTAGAAGTTGGTAGCAATCCTTCTCTAGTTGTTATAACAGCTGATTTTGACAAACTATTAAATGGCTCTCAGAAGATTACATTAGTTGAGGAAGACGAAGATGGAGAAGCTCAGAATAATGAATATCAAGCAACACCCAACACACATACAGCCTTGCAAATAATAGGCTTCATTAATAATCTGGCTGGAGATAACCAAACAAACACTACTGGAATGTTCCGTATTAAAGAAGTGAAATAGAAATATGCTTAAATCCTATTTTTTAAGATGTTTATTTCTGCTACTTTGCTTCTCTTGTCAGCCAAAAGAAGATGAATCTATATCTATAGACAACCCTAAGATAGAACTTAAGAAACCTAGTAATTTTCCTGATTTTGACGCCTATAATTTAAGGACAAATGCCCCTACCAAGATAGGAGTCCTCATAGGAGAAAAATTATTCTATGACCCACAACTCAGCAGAGACAATACCCTTTCTTGTGCTTCCTGTCATATCAGAGAATTTGCCTTTGCAGACAAGAACCCACAAGCTATAGGCACTGAAGGGAGAATAGGACTTAGGAATACCCCTCCTATACAGAATATGATTTTTCTTAATACTTATATGTGGGACGGAGCTGTCATAGACCTTAAGGATCAGCCTATTATACCTATTATTACTCACGAAGAAATGGACTCTTCTATTGAGGAAGTTCTTAAGAAAATAGAAAAAAATGACACCTATAAAGAACTCTTCAAAAAGGCATACCCTAATGGTAAAATTACCTCTGAGCGTATCCTAGAAAGCTTAGCTCAATATATGTTCACCTTAATCTCTGCCAATAGTAAGTATGATAAGGTAATGCGGAATGAAGGAATGTCTTTCTCTACAGAGGAACAGAAAGGATATGCTATCTTCCAACAGAAATGCGCCTTATGCCACAAGGAACCCTTATTCACAGACCAGTCCTTACGGAACATAGGTTTTCCTAAGAACCCCAATAGAATAGAGGAGAAAGGAGAAGCTAGAGTTTCTGGTAAAATAGAGGATCTTTACAAATTTCGGGTACCTACCTTGAGAAATATAGCTGTTACTGCTCCCTATGGAGATCACGGGCAGTTTTCTTCCTTGGAAGAAGTGCTTCTTTTCTTTGATCACGGAGTTGAAAATGATGAAAATATAGATTCTTTTCTTAAAGAGAATAATTATAGAATCCCTCTTTCTCAAGAAGAACAGAGAGCTCTCATTTCATTTCTAAATATCTTAACTGATAACGAATTTTTAAATCTACAATAAAAAACATTAAGAATAATGAAAAAATTATCTATTATCGCAATTCTTTTGCTTATGGTGAGCCTCTTCTCCCAATGCAAAAAAGAGGATGAACAAGCTCCTATTAAGGATTTTACTCTGGCTAAAACAGCACTCTCATTAGCAAAAGAAACCCAAGAAAGAATTTCCATTACCTCTGGAAATGGAAATTACACCATCTCCCAACTCGAAAATGGTAAGCTCATTGCTGAAGTCTCTTTGGTCAATAATAACACCGAATTATTAGTAAAATCGATCGCTGAAGGAAGTATCTCTGTGGAAATCACGGACGTTCTTTCTAAGAAATCTGTAAAATTAGAGATTCTTGTTCTCTCTAAAGTAACAGCTCAGGACTACGAACTAAGTGAAGACAAAAAGACTTTAATCCAATGGAAAAACATTACCACTAAAGCGCTTGATATGAATACTATTGAGGAACTTAAGGGAGTTACTTCCATCGAAAAAGATGCTTTCAGAGGTAATGAAAGTATTGAATTTGTTATATTCAACAATAATCTTACCTCCATTGGAAATCGTGTATTCTACAATTGTAAAAATTTAAAAGAAGTACGTATTCCTGATAGCGTAACTACTTTAGGAGGAGCTTCTTTCTCAGGATGTGAGAACCTCGAAAAAGTAAATCTTCCTAAAGGATTAACCTCTATTGAAGCGGTAACTCTTTATAACTGTCACAAAATCACAGAAATTATTATCCCTGAAGGCGTTACTAAAATTGATTGGAATGCTTTTTCTGGTACAGGGGTTAAGGAACTCGTATTCCCTGCTTCTATTGAGAGCCTCGATACTAATGTGGTAGCTTTCTGTAAGAAATTGGAGAAGATGACCTTTAAGGGAAATACTCCTCCTTCTATTAAATACAATTCTCTAAGAAGAAACGTAGAAGAACCTACCCTAAAGATATATGTTCCTAAAGGAAAAAAACAAACTTACATTGAAAGTTCCAGATACTGGAAAGATTTTGAAGATTTTATTGAAGAATTCTAATTATATCATATGAAAAAAATATCTATTATCACAATTTTTTTGCTTATGGTGAGCCTCTTCTCCCAATGCAAAAAAGAGGATGAACAAGCTCCTATTAAGGATTTTACTCTGGCTAAAACAGCACTCTCATTAGCAAAAGAAACCCAAGAAAGAATTTCCATTACCTCTGGAAATGGAAATTACACCATCTCCCAACTCGAAAATGGTAAGCTCATTGCTGAAGTCTCTTTGGTCAATAATAACACCGAATTATTAGTAAAATCGATCGCTGAAGGAAGTATCTCTGTGGAAATCACGGACGTTCTTTCTAAGAAATCTGTAAAATTAGAGATTCTTGTTCTCTCTAAAGTAACAGCTCAGGACTACGAACTAAGTGAAGATAAAAAGACTTTAACCAAATGGAAAAACACTACCACTAAAGCACTTAATATGAATACTATTGAGGAGCTTAAGGGAGTTACCTCTATAGCTAATGAACTCTTCTCTGGCAATGAAGCTATTGAATACATTATTCTTCCTAACGGACTTACTTCTGTAGGAGAACAGGTATTTATAGATTGTATAAATCTCAAAAAAATAACCATTCCTAAAACGGTAACTCAGATAGGAAGAGGTGCTTTCGGTAGCTGTAAGAAATTGGAAAAAGTAACTATTCCCAAAGGTATTACTGAAATTCCTGATACTGTATTCTACGAATGTACAAGCTTAACGGAAATTATTCTCCCTGAAGGCATCAAAACCATCGGATATAATGCCTTTAGCCTAACTCCTATTAAAGAAATTATTTTTCCTGAATCAATAACACAGTTTGACACAGCAGTTGTAGAATGGTGTGAAAAGTTAGAAAAGATCGTATTCAAGGGTGCCACTCCTCCTGTTATCCAGTACGATTCCTTGAAGAGAAAAGTAGAGGAACCTCCTCTCAAAATATATGTTCCTAAAGGAAAAAAACAGGCTTATATAGATAGTTCGGAAGAGTGGAAAGAGCTTGAAAGCCTCATTGAAGAAAGCAAATAATAATCCTTTCTGTCTTAAGATAATTGCTTCCTCTCAATAGTGTGTAATGCTCGTACATAGTCTGTACGAGCATTCTTATCCATCTAACACAAAATCGCTAATAATGAATATATTTTATAAAATATCAGCCTTTTTACTCATCGTATCCTGCTCTAAGGATAACTCCGCTCCTACCCTACCTACAGAACCCAATACAAGGATTAACCTCTCGATTCCTTCTAATTTTCCTCCTCTAAATCCTTTTATAGAGAATGCTTACCCTACCCAATATGGTGTAAAACTAGGAGAAAGACTCTTTCACGAAGCACGCCTCAGTACAGATAATTCTATCTCTTGTGCCACTTGCCATATACGAGGATTAGCCTATGCCGATAGGAATCCGAGAGCTATTGGAGTAGCAGGACGAATAGGACTCCGTAACACACCTCCTATCCAGAATCTTGCTTTTCTTACATTTTATATGTGGGATGGGGCTGTTATAGACCTTAAGGAACAACCTATAACTCCCATTGTTACACACGAAGAAATGGATTCTTCTCTTCTGGAGGCAAAAGAAAAGCTCAAAGATGACCCTTATTATCAGAAAGCATTCTCGTTGGCTTTTGGGGATTCTCAAATAACAGGAGAGCGTATCCTCAGCAGTATTGCCCAATTTATGTATACACTTATCTCTGCCAATAGTAAGTATGACCGTGTAACACGAGATCACACAGAAAGTTTTACTGCTCTGGAACAGAGAGGATTTGACTTATTCCAAGAAAAATGCGCTTCGTGCCACCAAGGAGCTCTTTTCACAGATGAATCCTTTAGGAATATTGGCTTCCCCAAGCATCCTGACCAAGTAGAAGAAGTAGGGAGAGGAAGGGTAACAGGGAGCCTAGATGATCACTATCGGTTCCGTGTCCCTAGCCTCCGCAATATAGAATATACGGCTCCTTATGGTAGTTTTGGGCAGTTTTCTTCCCTAAAAGAAGTGCTGGATTACTTATCCTCTGGAGTAGAAAATGATACAAATTTAGACCCTATTTTAAAGAATAATGGAAGGAAAATTCCCCTTACAGAAGAAGACAAAGAAGCTCTTATTGCCTTTATGAAAACACTCAGTGACCCCAAATTTATCGGTAGGAATTAGGTTTTTATTTTAATATTTTCTGAAAAATCTGACTTAGTTATAAG
>CAJPPS010000110.1 GCA_905372595.1 uncultured Capnocytophaga sp.
TTATAGAATCATAGATTTTAGTTCCTAAGGATATAGGGCTTATCTCGATGCGAACATCTCTGAGAATTGCTGTCTGTCCCGACCTAAGGTCTAATTGGTAGAATTCTGGAATGGTAGCGTATCCTATCTGCTCTCCAAAGAGGTACATTCGCATTACCTTTACTTGAATAGCTCCGTTGGTATTCACATAGAAGTCCTCCGCTGTAGGATTTGTAAGAGCAAAGTGTAACTTGAGCCAGAGACCTCCATTAGCCATTCCCACATCACCTATACCACTCAAAGAGAACATAATTTTTTCAAAGAGGCGCATAGCCTGAGCCTTTTTTGCCTGCAAAATAGCGAAAACAGCTACACCAACCCCTAAAATTCCGAAAATAACAAGTGTTCTTGGCTTCATAAGATATTTTTTAATTTTTGAACTAAAAAAAATAGCCCTACAATAATTCCAATTGCTCCTAAGAAGGTCATTATCCAGAAAAATGTAGGAATATACGCTTTTTTAATTTCCTTAATATGCTCCTTCTCTTTTACTTGAGACAGTTTTTCTATATTATTCTTAGAAATGTTCAACTGTTCTGCTGCATTCTGATAGAGTACCAATTGATTTTTATACTGATCAAAATAGATTCCTTGAGAAAGAGAACCATTTTTTTTAGATGCCTCTACAGAAAGAAGCCATCTATTCAGTTCTTTCTGGCAAAGACTATCACATTCTTTTTTTTCAGTGATAATCAAAGGAATATTCACGAAAATTGTATCGTGAAGAGGAAAAGTTCTCTCGATAAAGATGCTATCTATTCGAGTATATTCTATTTTTTCAGCGTCTTTTTCTTTTATTCTAACAGATTTACACCCTGTAGATAAGAGTATTAGTAAAAGAGATATTAAGAATGTTTTTTTAGGCATAATTTTTGTCATTTTGTTAATTCATTAATCCTATCTTCCAACTTTTTAACTTTTTCAAGAAGTTTTTCATTCTCACGAACAAGTTCTTCGTACTTTTTGTTGTAATCTTCAATAAAATGTACATACATATCCCGCATCTTGTCCATTACATCTGCCTCAATCGCATCTGTTTCAAATTTTCTTTTTCTTCTCTCGAAAAGCATTCCTAAGAATCCTCCTCCTAATAATGTGGAAAGAAAGGAAATAATAATTTCTGTTGTAATCATTTGTTTAGTTTTTTTTAATTATTTTTTAATTGAATCGAGATTTCCTGTAAAATTGTATTGAACATAAGTAGGAAGGGCTTGATAATCTGGTTCTATATTAGAAGTATTAAATATCCAAACTCCTCTAGTATCTAATATATATGGATTAGAAGGATCTGGATCACTAAAAATAGGAGCGTGAGAAGAAGAAAATGTCTCTTGGAATAATTCTTGTTTGGAAAGATTAGGCAAAATCTTGTCTGTTCTACTCACAGGAATATAACCTCCAATAAGAGAATAAGTATTAACAACAGACAAATTGTCCTGAAAACCCCACATAGCGAGACCTTTAAAAATATTTTTTTCACCAGCTGTATCAGGAAGCTCAATATCTACTTGAACAATATTACCATCAAAAGTTAGATATAATGACTGTAGTTCTCCCACTAGAAGACTAGAACTTATAATTGGAACAAAATAGATTGTAACAGATTTAAATTTTTTAGTAGTTGGAGGAGCTGGCGTTGCAGGAGGCGCAGACTGTGTTGTACATATTGGTTTATAAGGAATTCCGATCATTTTATTTTTTATATTATACAGTTACTTTTTGGGTATTTTTTTTCTGAGAGCCATCCAATGAGTAAATACCTACTCCTACCAATAGAGCTACAGATACAACGAGGAGGAACTTTCCTGTCTTGAGCAGTTCATTATTACTCTTTGTACTCTTAACAGAAAGGTGTGGCTGTGGAATATGGGTTAAAAAATCTTTCTTTTTGTCCATTTTTAGAATAAATTAGGGTATTTGTCCTTAACTTGCTTGTATTGCGAAGAATCCAACTCCTCTTTGAACCATTGCTTAAGGGTGAGTTTTTTTCCAGAGGAAGTTGGCAATAGTCCGAACAATCGATTGTAATATGCTCTTTTTCCGAACCTATCCGATACGATTTTCATCTTTTTTTCATCCAGCTCACTCATCACCTTAAGGATTTTGTTAAAATCTGTACCAGTATCTTTCATAGCATCGTGTAACATCTGAGCATATTCGGATACAGATGTTCTATCTTGGTTGAATTGCTGTACTTCTTCTTTATATGTAGGGGCTTCAGTCTTATTTTTCTTGAGAGCTACCGAAAGAATAGCTGTTAGCACGCCAGCGCCACAAAGTCCCCATAGGATATATTCTTTCTTCATAATATTTTTTTATTAAAAAAATTCAGATCCTACTTGCGCTCTTAACGATGCGAGTTTGTTTCCATCAAAGATTCCGCCGAACTGATTAATAATCCATTCCGATAGTGTCAGATCCTGAGCATTTCCTAAAGATAAGCTAGTAGCAGGGCGTCTTTTTCCAAACGCATTATAGATAGCAACATAATTATTGTATCCCATACCTTTCAGTGCGTTATACACTCTATCATAATTAGCCCCTACTCCTTTCATAGCAGTATAGATAATATCCGCTTTGCTTTTTGCTAAACCTTCACTGATACTCACGGGCTTATGCGAACGACTATATTCCATCTTTTTAAATCTATTCTTCCAATACAGCTTGTAACTCACAATTCCCGCAATACTAACAATAGATACTCCAAAAAGAATCAGCCCTATATTCACCGCTTTTTTAGCCTTTCTCCCAGCAGATTCAATTACTTCTGGATGGCTCTCCAAATACTTTCCGACTGCAGCTGTTGCTATAGTGGCAGCAGCAGCTCCTTTGAGGGAAGGTGATTTCTTTCGTGGCATAATTTCTTTAGTTAATAGTTAATACTTATTACATAGCAAAAAGACGCAACGTTTTCTCGTTGGCGACGAATTTTTTACGAAATTTTTCATTTGTTGCTATCTCGTGAAATAGAGCGAGGCACTTTTCATCGACCAAAGCGATATCCTGTAGTTTGTCTTGCCTACTTTTAGCATCAATAGGATTCGTTGTGTTGATTTTTATTGTTATTTCCATTTTTTCTTTATTTAGATTTAGATTCATATTTTTTCATCAATTCAATTAATTCTTGATAAAAAGCAGGACTTTCATAGGTATTTTCAAGAACTTTCAATATAAAAGAATCTACTTCAGGAGTAGTTTGAGCCAATTGCTGGAATAAAGAGGCTTTTTCTGGTGGCAACTGTCCAGAAGATTCATCCACTCCTTGAAGTCCTTGCGGACTTCCTTTGAAGAGTCCCATTAGCATAGGAAGATTCTGCATTATTCCCAAGAGCATCTCATTATTTCCTTTCGCCTTTGCCTCGCTGTACTTATTCTCCATACGCTCTTCTTTTAGCGTTGCTATCTCCTGTTCGAGTTTTTCAGCTTTTTCTTTTAAAAACTTATTCTCCGTTTCCAAACGTGCCTGATCGTGCGCCTTCACGTGCAAATCCATAATTTGAGGGAAACCCAATCCTTGAAGTCCCATTGGCACTTGTGGTGCTACCTGAGCCATAGGAGCGGGAACCATCTGAACAGGCGTATCTACTTCAGGAACAGGCTCTTCTTTTGCAGATAACACAAAAGTTTTTGGATTAGAAAAAGAACGTGTTGTATTGCCTAGACGGCGCCTCTCTTCTATAATGATTTGAGATACTCCTTGAGCGACCAAATCATTAAAGAAAGCCTCAACAGAGCCGTACTTCTCGACGAATTTTTCATTAGAAAAAGAACGAACTAACGGTTGCCCCGTCTCCTTATTAATGACAGAGATAAGGACGCTAGGGGATTCTTTTAATCTATTAATAATATCAATGAGTTCTTTTTTCATATTAGTTGTTATTACATTGGATTAACGCTCTATAATCAAGGATTGCTTCACCTCTCCCGTTTTCAAAAGTTATATCTAAATCTATATCGGAATAAGATCCGTCGCCTTCAAGGAGGTAGTAATCGCCTTTTTCGAGTGTTCTTTCTCTGAAGAACACTTTACTTTCACCCGCATTGTGGAGCGTCAATGATGTAACTCCTTTTAGGCAAAAGTAAGTATTGCTATATACCTTCTGGGTATTCCACTGAGTTTTACGCATTTTCACATTGGTTAAATCGAGTATCTTCATATACAAGTATGAGTTGCCCACGGAAAGGCTTGTCGGCAATAGGCTCCTCACAGGATATTTCTAAGGTATATGTTTTCCCTTGGGTTTGAAAATCCACTGGCTTACACCCCGTGAAGTAACAGCTCTCACGAGAACGATAATTGGCGATATGTTGCATCTTAGATATGTAGGTTCCATCATCAGCCTTAAGCCCTGCATTAGCTACCAATTCCTTCCCTTTATTGTGGTAGATGAGCAGTCCTATTACTCGCCCTGCAATAGGAGTTATAAAGACATTGTTAGCCTTAGCGCCTACTGCTATTTCTATATTAAATACTTCTTCTTTCGTTATCATATTTTTATTTTTATTTATCAAAAAAGCCCTGCCTTACAAGGGCAAGGCTCTCTCATTGATAATTATTAAAGAATTAGTTTAATTCACCAAAAATTCAAATCCTCTTAGCTCGATGCGAACGAACTGAGTCTGAGAAACTGGTACATTAGCTCCCTGTGGAAATTGCCAAGAAAGGTTGATTTCTTTCTCTGGAACAATAACTGGAGCTGAGGCAATACTACGGAATCCGTTTTCGTTTCCTTGACCAATTTTTGTGTATAGCAAATCCGAGAGGGGCAGCAATAAAAGATCCTCATCTTGAGAAATTTTGAATTCCGAATTGAGTACAGCAGGGTGAGCATCACTCTTCCAATTCGCTTCATTTAACGATCCTGCTTGGTCTTCAACTAACACTCGGGCGCTATCGACTACAAAATAGCGACCTTTGTTGAGCTTGTTAGCATCAAAAGAGGTTTCTCCGACCAACTTTTTTGTATTGCTATCAATCAACAATACAACAGAACTCTTTCCTTTGGCATCAAAGGTGATATACTGAGTTCTATCCATAACCTTTGCATTGCGAGTATCTACTCCCATTGCGGTAAGAACGTGATTCGCACGCTCTAATTGAACTTGTCTGTTGTCCATTTTTTAAAATTTT
>CAJPPS010000111.1 GCA_905372595.1 uncultured Capnocytophaga sp.
TAGGACAGACGGGACTCGAACCCGCAACCAGGGAGTTAGAAGCTCAGAAGTAAATGGTAATTGACCTCACAAGGAAATAATCTTACCATTACCTGCTCTACCCAATTGAGCTACTGTCCTAATATTGTTAAAAATAATTTTATTCTTTCTATGCAGAAAAGATGAATTACTTCTGGTGTAGAGTGTAGAGATCTTCTTCTTCGGGAGTCATCTTTTTATTGGGGTCAGGCAAATAGATGAGTACTTGAGCATCTACCTTGTAATATTCCTTTCCTCCATTTTCTCCTATAAGAGCAATGGTTTTATCAGCACCATTCCATTCGAATTTTCCTTTATAGGTAGTAGGTTTATGATCAGGGAATATTACAGTTTTGGTATATTCATTATTGTTACTCAATATGATAGTTGTATCAACCAATTCCTTAGTTTCTGTTTGTATAACTCCTTCATAACGAATACCTTGTTCGGCGGAGGTATTGGATTGCACAGAGGTTTCTTCCTTTACCTGAGAAGATTCCTTGGGAGTATTGTTACAGGCAATTAAAGAGAATAATGAAAAAATGTAAAAATATCTCATATTTTGAAAGTTAAATTAATTAATAGTTTTTCGAATAGAATATCTTTTTTCAGGATCTTTGTTTCTTAAAATAAGCTCAGCTAGGAAGCCGACAAGGAAAAATTGAGTTCCGATAACCATAGTGGTTAGGGCTATAAAAAATTCAGGTCTATCCGTGATAAGCCGATGAGTAGGATTGATAAAAAGTTTATCCACTCCTAGGTAAAAGGCAAAGCAGAACCCAATAAAAAACATCAATACTCCCAAAGCTCCAAAAAGGTGCATAGGACGCTTGCCAAATTTAGATAGGAAAGCAATGGTAAGCAGGTCTAAAAAGCCATTAATAAATCGTTCTATTCCAAATTTGGTATGCCCATACTTTCTAGCTTGATGTTGTACAACTTTCTCTGTAATTTTCTCATATCCAGCAGATTTAGCCAATACAGGAATATACCTATGCATTTCTCCTCTCACATCTATATTCTTGATAACATCTCTTCGATAGGCTTTTAACCCACAATTAAAGTCGTGTAGGGAGAGTCCAGATACTTTTCTAGCAGCCCAATTAAAGAGTTTTGAAGGAAGATTTTTTGTGAGTTTATGATCATAACGCTTTTTCTTCCATCCAGAAACAAGATCAAATTTCTCTTCTGTAATTATTCGATAAAGTTCAGGGATTTCCTCAGGGCTATCTTGCAAATCGGCATCCATAGTAATCACTACTTCGCCATTAGCCTCTATGAATCCTGCATTCAATGCTTGTGATTTTCCATAATTTTTAAGAAAACGAATACCTCTTACATTTTTATCCTGCTTACTTATATTTTCTATAACTTGCCAAGAGGAATCAGTACTTCCATCATCTATGAATATGATTTCATAAGAAAATTTATTAGCAATCATCACTTTTTGAATCCATTGATGTAGTTCTAATAAAGATTCTTCTTCATTGAAGAGAGGAATAATGATAGATAATTGCATTTTATTTTCGTTGAATAATCTTAAAAAAGGAGCTTCCTAAAAGAGATATAATTAACCCAAAAAGCATATTTCTCATTACAGAAAAGTTAAATTGCACCCAAGCAGACTTGTTCTCTTCCATACTGACCTTCATATTTTCTAATTCTTGGATCGAGATATCAGGGTTATTCTTGGTAAAAGCTTCTAACTGAATTTGATTAAGTATATCCAAGAGTTCTGGATAGATATATTTTATCATAAATATCCAAAATATCCCTGTGATAATAGCAAATAAGATAGAAATACCTAATCCTATTTTCATCATTTGTCGAAAACTTCTGATTTTACTCTGATAAATACCTATAAAAACAGAAAAAACAAGTAAAAAAATAGGGATAACTCCAAAAAGAATTACAGATAAGGGGCTTCCATTATAAGAATTGGTAAAATATTGTAATAGAGTAAGTCCAATACTTATAATTCCCGAAAGAATCCCATAGAAAAGCATAATGGATTTAGCATTTCTCATAGAGATTTTGTTTTTTCAGCCATTGTTTCTAAAAGTTTAGTAATGGGTGATTTCACCATTAAGGCAACCATAGGGTTAAATTCTCCTTCAAAACTATATGAAACACTAGTCTCCTTATCATTAATAGGAGAAAAAGAAATGTTAAGAGCAAAAGGAAGTTTTCCTTCTTTTGCTCCATAGGTAATCTGGTTATATGGATTTACCAACTTCTTCTCTAGAAAAATTTCAGGCATTCCCTTTAGAGAGAAAGAGAAAGAATTTCCATCAGGTGAAGAAAAATGAGCCAGATTATCAGGCATTAAAGATTCAAAGAGAGAAGGATTTTCTAATTTTTGAAAAATAGAGGCTATCTCTTGTGAAACGATAATAGTAGGGGCATTTATCTTCATAATTAATTCCATTTATCAGGAGCCAATCGCCAGTGAGAAAGCGTTTCTATATCCTCTTGTGATATATATTTTCTTTCTTTAGCTTCCTCCAACAGATATTCATACTGACTAAGAGGGTATAATTCTACATTTTCTTTGGAGAAATTCTCTGAAGCAATAGAGAACTGATAGAAGAAAATCGCTACCATTCCTAACACTTCTAATTCACTATCTCTCAGGGCTCTTACAGCGTTAATACTGCTCATTCCTGTACTGATGAGATCTTCTATGACTACTACTTTTTCTCCTTTAGAAAAACTACCTTCTATTTGATTCTGCCGTCCGTGTTTCTTAGGTTCTGGACGCACATATACAAAAGGTAGATTTAATCGGTCTGCTACTAGCATCCCTATTCCAATAGCTCCTGTGGCAACACCCGCTATAAGCTGAGCTTCAGGATATTGAGCCTTGATATAAGCAACCATAGCATTGGCTACCCTTTCTCTTGCATTGGGGTAGGAGAGTAGGATACGGTTATCACAATAGATAGGAGATTTCCATCCAGAAGCCCACGTAAAGGGCTCCTTAGGACTTAGCTTAATTGCATTAATTTCTAGCAATAAACCAGCTATTTCTTTTGCTATTTCTATTTGAGATTTCATAAGAGTTATATTTTTTTCTTAACAGCTACTTCTTGATAAGCTTCGATAACGTCTCCTTCTTTGATATCATTATAGTTCTTTATTTGTAACCCACAATCATATCCTTTGGAGACTTCTTTCACATCATCTTTGAAACGCTTGAGAGAGGTTAGTTCACCAGTGAATATAACCACTCCTTCTCGGATTAGGCGTATTTTAGAATTGCGGAATATCTTACCATCAGTAACCATACATCCAGCAATGGTACCCACTTTATGAATTTTGAATAATTCGCGAATTTCTACAGTTCCTGTAACTTCCTCTTTCATCTCAGGGGATAACATACCTTCCATTGCTGATTTCAGGTCATTAATAGCATCATAGATAATAGAGTAAGTTCGGATATCTATTTCTTCTTTTTCAGCTAAAGCACGTGCATTGGTCATAGGACGAACATTGAAACCTACAATAATAGCATTAGAAGCTGAAGCGAGAAGAACGTCAGACTCTGTAATAGCTCCTACTCCTTTGTGAATAATAGATATCTGGATTTCCTCAGTAGATAATTTTTGGAAAGAATCTGTAAGAGCTTCTACAGAACCATCCACATCCCCTTTGAGGATAATATTGAGTTCCTTGAAATCTCCTAGAGCAATACGACGACCAATTTCATCAAGAGTAATATGTCTTTGAGTTCGAACAGATTGTTCGCGAAGTAATTGGGTACGTTTAGCGGCAATCTGTTTTGCTTCTTTTTCATCTTCAAATACATAGAACTTATCTCCTGCTTGAGGAGCTCCATCAAGTCCTAGTATAGATACAGGAGTAGAAGGGATAGCTTTCTTAACAGCTTTTCCACGTTCATCGTGCATTGCACGGATTTTTCCAGAGTGTGTTCCTGCAAGTACATAGTCTCCTACTTTTAGAGTACCTTCTTGTACTAGAACAGTAGAAACATACCCACGTCCTTTGTCAAGAAAAGCTTCCACTACAGTACCCAAAGCGTGTTTGTTAGGATTTGCTTTTAGCTCAAGCATTTCAGCTTCAAGGAGCACTTTATCTAGTAGATCACTTACTCCAATTCCTTTCTTTGCAGAAATATCTTGTGATTGGATTTTTCCACCCCATTCTTCTACAAGAAGGTTCATATTAGCCAAATGTTCCTTTATTTTTTCAGGATTAGCTGTAGGTTTGTCTATTTTGTTAATTGCAAAAATGATAGGAACCCCAGCAGCTTGAGCGTGGCTGATAGCCTCTTTGGTTTGAGGCATAATATCATCATCGGCAGCGATAACAATAATTGCAATATCAGTAACCTGGGCTCCACGTGCACGCATAGCTGTAAAAGCCTCGTGACCAGGAGTATCAAGGAAAGTAATATGTTTCTGACTTCTCTTTAATGTTACAGAGTAAGCCCCAATGTGCTGTGTAATTCCTCCACTTTCTCCAGCAATTACATTTTCATTTCGAATATGATCTAGGAGAGATGTTTTTCCGTGGTCAACGTGTCCCATTACAGTAACAATAGGAGCACGGGTAACCAAATCCTCTGGACGATCTTCTTCTACAGGAATAGCTTCTTCTATATCTGCAGTAGAGAATTCTACTTGGAATCCAAATTCATCAGCCACAATGGTAAGTGTCTCAGCATCTAATCGCTGGTTCATTGTAACAAAAATACCTAGAGACATACAAGCTCCAATAACCTTATTTACAGGAACATCCATCATTACAGAGAGTTCATTCACTGTAACAAACTCTGTTACTCTTAGGATAGAGCTTTCCTTCTCTTGTAGAGCTATTTCTTCTTCAGTTTTAAGTCTGTGGCTATCTCGTTTCTCTTTACGATACTTAGCTCCTTTAGATTTTATAGATTTACCTTGTAGTTTTTCAAGAGTTTCTCTAACTTGTTTTTGAACTTCTTCTTCAGTGGGTTCTGTTTTTACAAAAATCTTATTTTCCTTCTTAGGTTTTTTGTCTTTTTCCTTGTAGTTGTTTTTTTGAGAAGGAGAATTAGATATATTCTCTTTGTCCGACTGAATACGTTTTCTTTTTTTCTTTCCTTGCTTATCACCATTAGCGGTGGTAGCAGTAGCTTCTTTTTTATCTT
>CAJPPS010000112.1 GCA_905372595.1 uncultured Capnocytophaga sp.
CTATAAATATAAAAAAACAATCTTGTATTTTTCATTTTATACCTTGTATAAATAATAAACAAGATTGTTTTTTCAATTTTCTATCTTGTAAATCAAATAATCAATCTTGTTTATGCATATAACAAGCTGTTAAATTTGAAAAACAAGCTATTATTTCATTTTTACAATATGATAAAATAAAAAAGCATTGATTATTTTACAATATCAATGCTTTTCATATAGAATATTTATATAATATGGGAAATATTTATGTGTAAAAATTTTAAACTAATTTTGTAATCTTTCTTTGTAATAAGTGAAAATATTCTCTTGAGATGATTTTTTGTTTTTATCTTGAGTTCTATAAGAATTGCTTTGTGTAACATCGATAATACGAGCTTTCACGTGGTCATTCCAAGCTGTATGAAAGTTATCCCAAAGTTGTTCTTTTATATCTTCTTGATAGATAGGGCAGGATACTTCTACTCTTCGATTAAGGTTACGTGACATCCAGTCTGCAGAAGAAATATAATACAAAGGATTACCATCATTACCAAATATATATAATCGAGAATGTTCTAAGAAACGATCTACAATACTTATTACTTCTATATTTTCACTTAATCCTTCTACTCCAGGGAGTAAGCAACATACTCCGCGAACAATCATTTGTATTTTTACGCCTGCCTGACTTGCTTGGTACAATTTACGAATCATTTCTTCGTTTGTAAGACCATTCATTTTTAATTTCAGAAAAGCATTTTTTCCTTCCTTAGCTAGAGAAATCTCTTTATCAATAAGTCTTAAGAAGTTTCTTTTAGTATAATGAGGAGAAACTAATAGATGTTTGTAATGGAATACTTGAAAAGGTGTATCGAAAAAATCAAAAACACGATTTACATCTGTTAAAATCTCTTGGTTAGCTGTGAAAAGTGTATAATCAGTATATATTTTAGCTGAAGATTCATTGAAGTTTCCTGTACTTATGAATCCATATTGTTTCAATCTGTTATTTTCTTCTCTTTCTATGATTCCTATTTTACTATGGACTTTTAATCCTCTTATCCCGAAAATAATTCTTACCCCTTCAGCTTGGAGGAGTTCTGCATACTCTATATTAGCAGTTTCATCGAATCGAGCTTGAAGTTCTATCTGTGCGGTTACTTTTTTTCCGTTTTTTACGGCATTAATAAGAGAGTTAATCACTTGGGACTGCTTGGCTAATCGATAAATAGTAATTTTTATAGATTTTACTTTAGGATCAAGAGCTGCCTCACGTAGAAAACGGATAATATGAGAAAAGCTATGGTAAGGGGTATATTGTAAATAGTCTTGCTTAGCAATCTGAGCTAAAATACTTCCTTCAAGATTAAAATTCTTGATAGGGCAGGGCGTAAAAGGGGTGTGTAAAAGGTTTTTATGTCCGCAATCAGGAAAATTCATATAGTCCCTTCTGTTATGGTAGCGTCCTCCAGCGATAATACTGTCGGTGGGCTGAATTCCCATCTTTTCTTTTAGGAATTGTAGCATCTTGGGGTCTATAAGTTTGTCATAAATGAATCGCACAGGTTCGGCAGCTTTTCTTCCTTCTACACTATTGGAAATCTTTTCTATAAAACTCTTACTGAGATCTGGATCTAAGTCTAATTCTGCATTACGAGTGATTTTAATCATATAAGCAGAAATTTCCTTGTAAGGAAATAGATAAAAATGGGTGGAAAAACAAAAACGAATGATGTCGTCCAAAAGAATAATGTAAGTACGTTCATTAATCGGCGGTAGAACTACAAATCTTTCGAGTGTTTTGGGAAGTTCTATCAGTGCATATTGTATTTTTTCCTTTTCAGAGGTATTTTCTAGCACGAGACGAACTGCCAAGTAAGCAACATCGTCTTTTAATGTAGGGAGAGCCTCCACTTCATCTAAGAGAATTGTAAAAAGAAAAGGACTAATATTACGAACAAAGTAGTCTTTGAGATATTCCTTATGGTCGGGATGAATTTCGGTCTCGTTAATGATATAAATATTCTCGTTTTTTAGTTCTTGACTGATTTTATCAAGAATCATAAGGCTTTTTTGCTGAAGAGCCACCACGCGAGTATTGATTTCCTCAAGGAGAGGATTTTTTTCTACAGGAGATTTTGTATTTTTCCAATCGCGCTTAATAATTGCATAACGGACACGAAAGAATTCATCGAGATTATTCGAAAAAATTCCAACGAATCTTAATCTTTCAATCAAGGGAGTTCTTGGATCATTGGCTTCTTGCAATACACGTTCGTTGAAAGAAAGCCAACTAAGGTCTCTGTTCAATTGGGGTGTTTTTGAGGAAATCATAGTATTATCTTTATAACTGTTTGTCAAGTAAAGAAATTGTCTCTACAGCTTGTTCGTAATCATTATTAATATCGGCTTGTGTATAAGGAGCATACCGAGCCAATTCACAATTAGAGATTATCTTTAGGAAACTCTCTATTAAGGGATTCTCTACACCTTTGAGGGATAATAGTTCTTGTATTTTCTCCTTATTAAGTTCGGTAGTTTCAATATGTAGTTTTGCTTTTAGGTAAGTATGTAGTCCTTTTTCCAAAGATTCATAGAAAGCTTCTTTATCAGCAAGGTTTTTCTTAGCCACAGATAGATATTTCTTAGCTAATCGATTAGAACGTCGGATTCTATTCTCAGGGCTATTATCATTACGTTTTTCATAGAAATACCACGATAAAATAACGATAGGAATGATTAGTAATGGAAGTAACCAGCATAGGAAGAAAGTTACCGATCCGAAGAAAGAACGGGAAGCTATAGAGGAGAGATCTGCATCAAGTTTTAGTCCTTGGAAGTCCTGTGATTCTAAGGAAGGATTATCAGGTGTGTTTTCATTAGAATTAGCAGAATAGAGTTCTCCATTGATAACTTCTATATTGAACTCTTCAGAGGTAAGAGTTTGATATTTTCCAGTATTAGGATTGAAAAAAGAGAAATGGATAGGTGTAATAGGGTATTTTCCTTTATACTGAGGGATGAGGGTGTAAGTATGAGTAATATCTCCAACAATACCGGAAGGAGTACTATTAAGGTGCTCTTTTTCGGTAGGAGCATAGGCTTCTAGGGCAGCAGGGAAGGAGAGCTTAGGAATATCAAAAAGCTTGAAATTACCTTTTCCAGCAATGACTACATCTCCTACAGAAGTTTCTCCAGCATTAAGCCTTTGTGTGGGGAACTGTACGGAAAGAGAAAAATCTCCTACAGCACCTGAAAAATCAGCAGGTTTTCCTTCTTCAGGTAAGGGAAGTACCTTGATTTTAGTAGAAACTGTTTCTAGAGTTCTGCTACGAGTAGTGTAGAATCGGTTTCCAAATCTGTCTATTTTATTAATAGGCAACTGTAGAATGAAAGATATGGATAGCGGGTCTATAGTTTGTTCTCCTGCCTGTTGAGGATATAATAATACTTGTTTTAGGGTGATACATCTATAGGGTTTATTATTATGTATTACCTCAGCCATTTGGAATTTACTAGATAGCTGTTGGTTCCAAAAATTCTGATAACGAGGGATTTCAATCTTTTCATATTCCCTAATTCCAAATTGAGGAGCTATATATAATTTGTAGGTAACAGAAATAGGCTCATTTACATAAACTTGCTTTTTGGATACTTCAGCAACGATGAAAAGTTGCTCTTTTGTAGGTTCAATAGCCTCTGTAGGTTGTTGTTCTTCAGGGCTAAAAGGATCCATCCCGAAGGGAAAACCACCAAAAGGAAAATTATTAAAAGGATTATTACTAGTGGGGGGAATCGTCTGTGCCTGATGAGGGTTAGATACAGCTTCTGTAACTTCTAACGAAAAAGGTTTGGTCTTATATTCTTTACCATTAATAATTATAGAAGCCGCTCCTATGGTTAATTTTCCTTTTTTCAAAGGACGAAGAGTATAAGTATAGGTTTTCGAGAAGCTTTTTACTCCATTAATCCAAGAATATGAATTGGATTCGATAGGTCCTGTTGCATCAAAATCCTTGAAAGAAGGAGGAATGAAGTTATCTCCATTTTCATTCATTATGAAGTTCACCTGAACGCGCTCATTCTCACCTAATGTTTTACGTGAAGGTTCTGCTGTGAAAGAGATATTCTGAGCAGAGAGTAAGCTTACTGAGAGAATGAATATGTAAAGTAAAAAATTCCGCATAAGAGTTGTGTATTATGGCTTGATATTTAAAAGGGTAATCTTACCAATCTTTTTTATTAGAACGATTATTGGGCATTTATTTTTTCTTGTGTTTTCTTCTCTTCATTATCTATTGCATTGAGAATACGCTTAATTTGTTCAGGAGTGAATTCTCCCTCTTGTGGTGTATTAGGCATATTATTTTCATCAGAGTTGTTGTTTTCTTTATTTTTGTTGTCATTATTAGGGTTATTCTGGTTCTTATTGTCATCATCTTTAGGATTTGGATTCTTGTTTTGATCATTATCCTCTTTGTTTTTGTCTTTATTATCCTTGTTATCGGGATTTTTTTGGTTGTTTTTATCGTTTTCTTGTTGTTTTTTGTCTTGATTATCTTTAGAATCTTTATTGTTTTGATTGTCTTCTTTATTATTTTTTTGATTATTATTGTTTTTTTCATCATTTTTAGTGTCCTTCTTTAAAAGATCTTTAGCGACAGCAAGGTTATAGCGTGTTTCTTCATCAGTTGGATTATTTCGTAATGCTTCTTTATAGAAAGATACAGCATTTGAATATTCTTTTTCTCTCATTGCAAGATTTCCTAAATTATGGAAAGCTTTATGCTTTTCTTCCTTACTAGCATTTTTATTGATAGAAACCTCTTTATAATAGCTTTCAGCCTCTTTGTAGGCTTCTTGAGAGAAGAGAACATCTCCCATATTATACATTGCAATAGAATTTTTTTTATCTTTAGAAATAGATTTTCGATAATCCATTTCAGCATCAGGTATTTTTTTTTCTTTGTAGGCTTTGTAACCTTCATAAGCAAATAACTGAGATTGCTTTTCTGCTTTTTGAGCTTTCTTAAGTTCTTCCTTGGAAAATTCATTCTTTTTTCCTTGAGAGAAGGATAAAAAAGAAAGCAGTAGAGTTATGAAAAAATAGGAGCTCTTCATTGTAAAAATAAATATCAAGTTTTATGGTACAAAATTACAATATAATTCTCATAGTTT
>CAJPPS010000113.1 GCA_905372595.1 uncultured Capnocytophaga sp.
TTTTTATATATCGTATGGAGAATTATTCAATGATCGCAAAAACATTCTTTGGTTTTGAAGATATTTTAGAGAAAGAATTACGACAATTAGGAGCAATGAAAGTAGAGAAAGGAATTCGTAGTGTTTCTTTTTCAGGAGATAAAGGCTTTATGTATAAGGCTAATTTGTGCTTGCGAACAGCCCTAAAAATTCTTAAACCCATTTATTCATTTCGTGTGAGAAATGAAAAGGAATATTATGAAAAACTATATAATTATGCTTGGGAGGATTTTTTCCCTTCATCATATACTTTTGCCGTAGAGGTCACCCTCGCAACAGATTTATTTCATCATTCCCAGTATATGACTTTAAGAGCAAAAGATGCTATCGTGGATAGGTTCCGTAATAAAATAGGAAAACGACCCAATGTAGACACACTACATCCTGATATTCAGATATTTATACATATACAGAAAGATAATCAGGTTATTGTCTCATTGGACACCTCTGGGGCTTCTCTCCATCATCGAGGTTATCGTACTCAAACAAATATAGCTCCTATCAATGAGGTACTTGCGGCGGGCATCCTTTTATTAAGTGGTTGGCAAGGTCAATCAGATTTTCTTGATCCAATGTGTGGAAGTGGAACTCTCCTAATAGAAGGAGCAATGATAGCTTGTAATATTCCTGCTAATCTTCACAGAAAGGAGTTTGCTTTTGAGAAATGGGCTGATTATGATGTTGATTTATTTGAAACTATTTTCGATAGTTGCTTAAATAAAGCAAAAGAATTTCCTTATAAAATGATAGGATATGATAAGGCTCCATCAGCTGTAAGTAAAGCCAGAGAAAATGTGAAAAATGCTCGCTTATCGGATTACATATCTGTAGAACACAAGGATTTCTTTAAAACACAAAAACAGGCAAATACACCTCTTTTTATGGCATTTAATCCTCCATATGGAGAGCGATTAGAAATAGAGGCTACTGCATTCTATAAGCAAATAGGAGATACACTCAAGCAATATTATACAAATACACAAGCTTGGTTTATTACTTCTAACTTGGAGGCATTGAAATCGGTTGGGTTACATCCCTCTCATAAGATAAAATTATTTAACGGGAAGTTAGAAAGTCGTTTGGTCAATTATAATATATATGAGGGAAGCAAGAAACAAAAGAAGCAACAATAAATTTATAAATGAGTCATTCTCACTAAATAATTATAATCATCACCCTCCTCAATGAGCTCACAACTAAGTCCATTATTGTTCGCAGCCCGTTGTAAGGTATTATAATCTATAAAAAGCCAAGGGAATGATTCCTTTTCACCTTTATAATGAATTGTGTAAATAAGTTCTCCATAATATTCTGTTTCCTCATTGAAGGGTATGATATAGCTACCATCTTCATCTTGGTCAAACATATAGATAATATCGGTAGAAGTAGTGAGAATTTGCCCTCCTTCATTAAGAAGAGACTTTAGCTTTTGTAAATATATATCAATAAGGGAGAGTCGTTTGCTAATGCCTATTCCATTCATTAGTAGAAGAATAGTATCAAATTTACCCTGATAATCAAGAATATCAGATATAATTGTTTGTTTTACACCTCTTAACTGACATATTTCAATTACGGCTGGAGATATATCCAAAGCTACAGCATCTAATCCTTTCTCTTGCAAGTACAATACGTGAGATCCTGTGCCAGCTCCTACGTCTAATATTCGACCTTTAGCCAATGTAAGTGCTTTTTGTTCTATAGGAATCATCTGTGGAAAAGACCGAAAAAAGTGTGCTCTTGAAAGATATTCACTTTTGGAAATATTTGTGGATACTCGTACATCACTTTTTCGATCATTAAGCTGATAGTCTAATAAGGATTTTCCTAGTAAATCTTTCATAATATATAGAAATAAGAAATAAAGATAGTTATTTTTCTTTCTTAAAGAAAATTTTCTTTAGAAAATCTGCAACTCCAGAAAAACTACCAATAGGCTTGTCCTCATTAACAAGTATAGTAAGATAAATACCTAAAGGTAATAAGAAAAAAGTAGGTATCCAAGGTGCAATATAGGGATCAATATTTCCGTTTGTAGCCATATTCTTAGTCAGCAATCCAGAAAAATAGTAAGTAAGGAAGAGCCCAATAGCAACCACTAAAGGCATTCCAATTCCTCCTTTTCGGATAATTGCTCCTAAGGGGGCTGCAACAAAAAATAAAACAAAACAAGTAATAGCTAGAGCAATCTTATCACTAAGAGTAAGCCTATATACATTAATTAATTTTTGCTGATATTCTACATTATCTTTATTGTTATCTAGATTATTGATAAGTGAATTAATATTATCTTTGGATAGGCTGTATACTTGGGAAAGCCTGTCCATATCTTTATATTTTTGTACTAAAGTAGCTATATTCTCTATAGGCTCAGTATTTTTTTGTAAAGAATCTTTTCTTTGTTCTAATAAATAAGGCATCCCTGTACGCCTATAGAAATTATCTCCAAAATCCTTAGTTTCTTGTTTATAATCTCTGATAATAGAATCCAGAGTGTGGGAAAGTTGGCTCACATTCATTGTTTTATAATAATCCTTATTATCATTTTCATCAATATTTACCTCAGAATTAAGAGAACTAATATCTATATTAAGTGTATAACTCTTGAATTTGGCTTTGGCAAAAGGAAAAGTGATATCACTATTTGTATTTTTAATATCTTCATAGTAAGAACCATCTTTTAGGGTAAGTTGTAGAATATTGGCTCCTTTTTTATCTCCTGAGAGTTCTCCCTCTTTGGCTTTGATAACAGTTCTACTAAGTTTATCTACACCTAATTTATGAATAACAATATCGTGTAAAAATTCTCCATTTTCGCCTGTTTTCTTCCCTACTTTTATAGAAAAATCCTGAACATTGCTAAAAATCCCTTGATTGATGGCTAAAGAAGGTTGCTTTTCCTTGATACTTTCCCTTAAAGCTCTTACCTTTCGGTTAGACCAAGGTTGTAAATTATTGAATGTAAAAAAAACAGCAATACTTAATAATAGCATAAAAACTATAAGCGTACGAGTTCCTTTTAGTAAAGAAACCCCAGAGGCTTTCATCGCAGCAAGTTCATAACTTTCCCCAAAAGCACCCAAGGTCATAATGGAAGAAAGTACCACCGTAAGAGGAAGGATGAGAGGAATTAAATTGGGAAGCATCAAGCCTACAAATTTTGCAACCACTAATATACTGAGTCCTTTTCCTACTAATTCATCAATATATAGCCAAATAGTCTGGAATATGAATATAAGCAGAATTATCAGAAAAGAACTGATAAAATTATATATAAATCGAGATAATATGTAGCGGTCTAATATTCTCATATAGGAATGAGCACTTCAGATAGGGGAGAATTTAGTTATTTATTGATATAATATCCTTGTTTTTTGTATTTAGCTTCATCAAAGATAAATTCATTACCACTAATAGGTTGATTCGTCTTGAATTCATTGATAACAATGGTTGTTTTAGCATCATTTTTACCTATTTGAATAAGATTATAAATATGCTTAGTGGTAGTATCTATTCCTAAGAGAATTTGTTTTATATCTGAAGAATTTTTGTTAGGTTTGAGCTCTATGTATTGAATTTTTCTTCCTTTTACCTGTTGTACAATATCCCATTTGTAAGAAAAATCTTTTTTATAGAAAGTTAGCATTTGAGAAGGCATAATCATCTGATCTTCCTTTTCAGAAGCTGATTCTATGGTAACTTCTTCATTTTCAGGTATAATTGTATATATTTTTTTCCCATCAAAGAGCTTGGTAACTCCCATATAGTTCAATAGATATTTTTCCCCACTAAGGGTTACATTCCCTCTGGTATCTTGCTTGATATGTTCTTTTGTATTTTCAAAAGAATAACGAAAATCTATGTAAATATTCTTATAAGAAGATACTTTTTTGTATACCTCATCAAGTAAAGCCTTTGCTTTATTGGATTCTTGAGCTTTTGCAAATAATGAAAAAAACGCAAGAACAATTAAAAAAATCTTTTTCATATCAATTTTTAAAACTTTATTTGTATAGCAATAACTATGCCAAAACCTTATTAAGGAGTACTAAAAGAGCTATTTTAGAAAGGAAAATTTAGTTTTCAATGAGTAATAAGTAGATAATTCTTCTATATAATTGATAAAACAAAAACTAATATTGCTCATTTTCATTAGGAAAACTCATAGATTTTACATCATTAATATACTCAGTAACAGCTTTTGTCATTTGTTCGTGCAGATTGAGGTACTGACGTACAAACTTAGGCTTATAATCCACAAACATTCCGAAAAAATCCTGAGAAACAAGTACTTGACCATCTACATCGCTTCCCGCACCAATTCCTATCGTAGGAATAGAAAGGCTCAGAGTTACTTCTTTTGCTAGGAGAGAAGGAATTTTTTCCAATACAATAGCTGAGCAGCCTAATTCTTGTAAGTAAAGAGCATCTTCTTTAAGCCTTTGAGCTTCAGCATCTTCTTTGGCACGAAGTCCATAACCACCAAATTTGTTAATAGACTGAGGAGTAAGCCCTAAATGTCCTATTACGGGAATCCCTGCATCTAAGATTCGACGAATACCTTCTCCTATTTCACGTCCTCCTTCTAGCTTTACCGCTTGAGCTCCACTTTCTTTCATCATTTTTATAGCTGAATCAAGAGCTCTCTGAGGGTCAGACTGGTAGGTTCCGAAAGGTAAATCAGCTACCACTAAAGCACGAGAACAAGCTCGTACTACAGCCGAAGCGTGATAAATCATTGCTTCCAAAGTCATAGGAAGCGTCGTTTCATATCCAGCCATTACATTAGCAGCAGAATCACCCACCAAGATAATATCAATCCCTGCTCCGTCAATGATTTTAGCCATTGTATAATCATAAGCAGTAAGCATAGTTATTTTCTCTCCTTTGGCTTTCATTGCCTGTAAGGTTTGTACAGTTACTCGCTTTGTTTCTTTCTTTGAAACAGACATTTGTATAATATTTTTAAGGTTAATAATCAGTAATGAAAT
>CAJPPS010000114.1 GCA_905372595.1 uncultured Capnocytophaga sp.
GATAACCACATCCACTGGCATCCGTAACACTCGGTGAAGTCCAACTACCATTCACTACACACTGATTCAATGACAAAGTTAGTGACTGATCTGATGGCATTGAACTAAGATCAGCATCCGTGAAGTTCGTTACGGTAATGGTTACTTGCTTCTGAGGGGTGTCCTTACTTACCACCGTACAACCCAAGTTGGACTTTGGTGCGTAAGTAACCCAGTAGGAAGCATTCACTGTAGGGTTGAAAGAGAAGCTGGATTGCTTCAAGGTAGCCGCTGGAATACCCGCCAATGCACTTGCTGGATTGGACTTCCATTGGATATCATACATACTAGCTGAAAGATTCACACTAAGGGTGAGAGGCCTTCCTGCACATAGGCTTGTATCCGATGTAGTTACTGCAGGAATATCCAAATCTCCGAAATCAGGAACCGTTACCCAGCGCTCTAAACAACCGGACTTAAACTCTACTTCATAGGTATCACTTCCGGTAAGCTTAGGTACATTGCTAAACAACGCATTGTGATCCGTATCGCTCTCTTGACGTGTGATAGGTGCTATCTGTACACCTGAACCATTCACTGCAATGGTTTTATTCCCTCCGGATACCTTATATAAGGTATAAGTAATAGGGAACTGAGGCACAGAGCCTGTAGGCATCTCTACTTTTACCAAGCCCGTATTTGGATCACTTGGATTACACATTGCGATGCTGGACTCTGGAACTACATCTGTTATGTTTTTGATTTCAAAGGCTTTGTAGAAACGCGTATGCCTGAGGAGTCCTTGTCCCCTTTCGGCAGCTGTAGGTCCGTAAGTATAACCATTGTCCTCTGGCTTATCTACAATAGTATACCAGCCCCAGGCGGGCGCTATCCCAAGCAAGTATTTACCTGCTGGTAGATTAGAAATCTTCCCTGTGAATTTCGCCTTGGTAGGATCACTATGTGTAACCTCTGTAAGCGCCTTACTTCCTACAAGATTACCTGCACGCTTATGAATTTCCTGACCATTGTCTAAATCCTTATAAACATACATCGTGCTGAAAGGAGCTGTTGCATTACGATCATAGGCACCTGTAAAGGTAACCTCTCCCTTACTATCCTGACCTCCCTGCGCACAGGAAGTACGCACTTGATAATCCAGCTCATAATAGGTAGCAGGCGTATTGCCTGGTACTTCATAATTATTAATAACACGGACACTACCACAACGATCCTGAAGGGTAATTTTATAGAATCCTGGTGGGACATCTGCAAGTACATAAGCACTTGAACCATCTCCAAACTCTCTGGTATAAGGGAACTTCACCTTGTACTGCTTAGGAGCTCCAAGGTTCCACGGTTGGCTATTGGCAACCATCGTAATTTCTGTTTGCCCATCCACTCTTTCAAGGGTTACCTTCAGTGGATTATTCGCATCAATAAAGTCCATACCCGAAAGAGCGCGATCATCAGCACCTATGGTAATGGTACGCCCCTTATTGGTTACATCCAGTACCATACGAGGATCTCCATTCCCTATTCTTATAGACGAAAGAGTATTTGCGTTAGCAACATCTGCTTGGGTGAAGTTTCGAGACCTATAAGTTGTACAGGTATGTGGAAAACCTGCCAAATTAGGGTCCATATTTCTAGAAGCATACATTACATAATAGCTACTTGAAGATGTATTGGTCTCTGTAATAGTATGCTTATTGTTACTTACCTCATCATACATATAAAATAGGTTCTCAGCAGTATGATCTATAGTAGTTTTAGCTCCTACAACCCCTCCTACACTTTTCCTATAAGAAAGTTGACTAGCTGTAATACCACAAAGACTATGATAACTAACTGCTCCTCCTGTTACCCATTTTTGATATTGAAGCTCGGTGGAGAATTTTAATTTTTTAGCACAAGGATTCGCTGGGTTCTTAGGAGTAATTGGTTCTATTTCCAGCTTTGTTACAGGACTTTCCAAATCTTGTACAGTATAAGTTATTACTTTATCCCCTCCTCCTGAACAGTCTTTATAAGTAAAAGTAACCACATCTCCAACCAATATATTTTCATTTGTACTATGTATCATTGGTCTAGACCAATGCCAATAACGAAATGCAGGATTTAGATAAAGATTATATGAGTCCTGACGTGTAGGAGTTAATGCTTCAGAGTTAGTATATTCTTTAGGGAATCCTGTAACCATCGTTCCTCCACGCTTTACCTCTACTTTCATCAGGTAAGGGTAAAATTGTTCTATATTGGTACTATGTTGGTAACGTCCTTCTACATACATCTGATAGGTAGTAGGATTAGGGCAAGCCCCTATTCCTCCACAACGAGGAGAAAAGCGTAAATATAACGTATTCGGGCGATAGGTGTATTCCTTGCGTTCGGTCTTGGTAACCGTACAGGAGCCATCGGTGAGGGTAAGGGTATAGTTGGTATTTGCCCCTAGTGACTTACCTGCATCTGGTTCTACCTTTACAATAGTAGAACCTGTAGCACCACTCTTAGCAATACTTTTATTATTAATGATCACCTCATTGGTATCGGTATTGACCACCTTAAGGGTGAAAGGTCCTGTTCCTGAGTTGGTGTTGTTAATCTCTACATTCACCAGTCCATTAGCCCCTACAGTTTCTGTAGATTTCAGTGGGCGACAGGTCTCCATAGAGAGGTTTCTCACAAAGGATCCTGAAGCAGGAAGGGTGGTAATACTACGAGTAGTCTTGGGCTCGGTAAGCGAACACCCTTGGTTACCCATCTGATCAGTTACCTCTATATCATATACCACATTAGGCTTAAGCCCTGAAAGCAGTACAGGGGTCTCTGTCCCGGACTTAGCAGTTACCGCAGAGGTAACACTCGCCGTAGATGAGCCCCGCTCGTAAGCTTTGATTACAAAAGGTCCTTTTCCGTTCTTTACCTTAATGGTTGCCTGCCCTGTAGCAGAACAATCCGAAGAAGCTGTTTGGGTAATGCCTGTAGTGGCATCAATAGAAAAACGCGTATAATCGGAAGTTACATGTACTCTAGGGGAGGTCCCTCCATAGCCCGTAGTACCATCCTTTTTCATCACCTTGACAGTATAGCTTCCAGCAGAAAGGTAAGTAAATCGGGCTTTTTTCTGGGTAAGGTCAAATGCCTGCTGGGAGAGTTCCACTCCTGCACTATTATAGAGCTTTGCCCAGTAATCCCTTAGGATGGAGGCATCAGCGTTCCAATCTACTGTAATACTTCCCCCACAAGCAGTTCTACCTATTGAGGTAGTAAAGTTAGGTGGAGCCTGCGCAAGAGCAGATATAGAACAGAGCCATAAGAACACCCACAGGTACTTACCTATACTATTCTTAAAACTAGCATGATTCATTATCTTATAATTTTTAGTTTTATACTTCATTTATTTTATCTTTTCTTCCATAGGGAAGTTTTGGTTTTTTATTTATAAGTGAGGTTCCTCCTTTGGAGGGGTTAGCAGGAGGTTCTGTGTCCCTACTATCCTTTCGGGGTACCTCCCCTCACATACTCCAAAGGGGGAATTCATAAGGTTATTCCTTTTAAGATTTTATGAATGGAAGAGTGCTTCTATAGCAATCAAGGAACCACAGCCAGCGAGGAATCCTAGAAGAGCGAGCCAAGAAATCTTCTTCACATACCAGAAGAAGTCTATTTTCTCCATTCCCATTGCAGCTACCCCTGCAGCAGAACCAATAATAAGCAAACTTCCTCCTGTTCCTGCTGAGAAAGCAATAAAGTGCCATACAGAAGCATCTATTGCCTCTTGGAACATTCCTATAGCAGCAGCTACCAGTGGCACATTATCAATCACAGCTGAACCAAAGCCAAGAATCATCACCACAATATTCTTATTAGGAACTATATTATCCAACCAACCTGCAAAGTGGAACAAAGCTCCTACGGACTCCAAAGCGGCTACCGCTAAGAGGATTCCCAAGAAGAAAAGAATACTAGAATGTTCTATCCTTCCTAATGCTTTATGTACTGAGAAAGAAGGCTTGGACTCATCAGTAGAAGGTAGGTTAGGCTTAAGCACTTCAGAGAAGAACCATACTGTTGCCAAAGAGAAAAGCATTCCTAAGTAAGGAGGCAAGTGGAATACAGACTTAAAGATAGGCACAAAGATAATTCCCAAGACTCCTACAATAAGGATAGGGGTACTACTCCTATAGGCTTCGGTCTTGTCCATCTGAGGCATCTCCAAGCGCCCTTTGAAAATAGGCATAAAAGAAGCAATCACAAAAGGAATCACAAAGCAGAGTACTGCAGGAATTACCACATAATCAATGAGCTTAAGAGCTGTTACCTTATTTGCCATCCAGAGCATTGTAGTGGTTACGTCTCCGATAGGTGACCAAGCTCCTCCTGCATTAGCTGCAATGATAAGCAAGGAAGCGTACCACATACGTTCTTCTCGGAAAGGTACGAGCTTTCGCAAAATAGTAATCATTATAATAATAGTGGTAAGGTTATCAATCAAAGCTGAAAGAAAGAAAGCCACTACCCCAAGCACCCACAGGAGCTTGGTTTTCCTACGTGTCTTAACAATCTTCTTGATAATCTCAAACCCTCGGTGCATATCAATAATCTCAACAATGGTCATAGCCCCAATAAGGAAGAAGAGAATTTCGGCTATTTTACCCAAGTGATGTAAGAGCATTTCGTCAATGGCTAGAAGATTATCCCCCCCATGACTATCCGCCTTAGGGACGAGCCCGCCGTCTATCTCATAAACAGCCATATTTGCTGTTTTGAGGATTGTCCAGCAGATAACAGCCATTCCAAGTGCAGAAATAGTCTTGTCTATTTTCACCTGATGTTCCATTGTAATAAACAGATAACCAATGAAAAACACCGCTACCATTAATGTTTCCATACAATTTTTTTTATCTTTTTAATTGAGGGTGCAAGTTATAAAAATTTTTCATAAAAACCCAATTTTTCTTCTTGTATTTTTTACGATTGTTGAAATTTTTTTTCTTATTGAAAAACAATGAGTTACACAAAAGCTGTTGATAACTATTT
>CAJPPS010000115.1 GCA_905372595.1 uncultured Capnocytophaga sp.
TTCAGGACAATTACGCTTCAAAGAACAAGTATTTTTGCTCTTGAAAGAGAAATTTCCTACCGTTGATATCACGAAAAACTTCTCGTTCGGAGGATATACGATAGATATATTATTGAAAAATGCGCAAAAAACACCTATCGCCATCGAGTGTATCAGCAAATCTATCTATCAAAATGAGATGGGATATTTAGAAGATTTGCATAAAGAGAAGATTATTTCCCAATCTGGATACCATTACTTGAGGATTCACGCCGATGTTCCTATGAATGATTATCTGATGCTACTCGAAAAACAACTGAATTAAGAATGAAAAGAAAGATAATACTCACGCAAGACGGTTCTTCTACGCTGGAAATAGAAGCGTGGGGGGAGCATTACCATTCCGTTCGTGGCGCAATTCAGGAAGCCTATCACGTTTTTATACAAAATGGGCTGTCTCTCTTCCCCAAAAGAGAAGTAAATATCCTAGAAATAGGGTTAGGAACGGGTCTTAACGCCTTTATTACTTTCTTAGAACACAATCATTTGGGTCAGATTATCCATTACGAAGGTATTGAAGCCTATCCCCTGACCCTTGAGGAAGTCGCCCAGCTGAATTATACGAGCCAACTCGGTGTAACTGACCAAGAACCTACCTTTCAGCTCATACATCAATCCCCTTGGGAAGAGACAATCAAGATATCAGAGAGCTTTTCTCTGAAGAAGCGAAAGGCGTTCTTTGAGGATATTACGGATATAGAGCGGTTCGACCTTATCTATTTTGATGCTTTTGGGGCACGCGTACAGCCTGAACTATGGACTTCTTTTATCTTTGATAAGATGTATAAAAGCTTGAGAAAGAACGGAATATTAGTTACTTATGCCTCCAAGGGTAGTGCCAGAAGAGCAATGCTGGAAGTAGGCTTCTCGGTAGAGAAACTTCCGGGGGCAATGGGCAAAAGAGAGATGCTAAGAGCCTTAAAAGAATAGTGTATTTGGAGAATTTTTCCTTCTTTTATATAACGTAAAAAAATCAAAAAAATGAACGATACTTATTTCATTACAGGAATCTCTACGGAAGTAGGGAAAACAATGTCTTCTGCTATCGTTGTGGAATCACTTCAAGCAGATTATTGGAAACCTATTCAGTCCGGAGACTTGGATAATTCTGATACGATGAAAGTTAAATCCCTCATTTCCAATAGTATCAGTACCTTTTTTCCTTCTAGTTATGAATTTGACTACCCTGCAAGCCCGCATCTTTCGGCACAAATGGAGGGAAGGCATATCGAACTAGCGCATATTAAGCGTCCGCATAGCTCGAATACCCTTGTAATAGAGGGTGCTGGAGGGCTTTTTGTACCTCTAAATGAGCGAAATACGATTCTAGACCTGATGCTTCCTACTGATAAAATAGTCCTCATTTCTCGCCATTACTTGGGCAGTATCAATCACACGATGCTTTCCGTAGAGGCTTTGCAGAGACGCGGATTGAATATCTTTGGAATTATCTTCAGTGGCGAAGAGAATACCGCTACAGAATCTTGGATTGCTTCATATACACAGATACCTATAATAGGTAGAATAGAGGAAGAACCTTTTTTTGATAAGAATACCATCAAGAAATACGCCGATTTGTTTAAGAAAAAACTCTAAATATCTTTTTAAATTATTACTTAACACGTTAAATAAAATATAACAACCATATATTTGCACAATTTTTGCAGGGGAAAATCTCCAAACTACAACAAACAACACTAAATAATGAGGACGCAAACGAAAATATTACGATTCATAGGAATTTCTATGGCACTCATCACCACGATGTTATTACATTCTAAGATGAGCAAATTCTCTGTGGGTTCGCCTGATGATGATACTTCTATCAGTACAAATAAGCAGGATAAGAATAGGGAACCCTCCGTTTATGAGAATATCTATAACCCAGAAGCCCTAAACCCTTTCTTTGAGAAATTAAAAGCCTTGGATTCTCTTAAGGATAGGAAGCTGAACATCGTGCATATAGGTGATTCGCACGTACAAGCCGATGCGATGACCAATGAAGTAAGGCAACAAATGCAGGCGCTCTTTGGTAACGGAGGGCTTGGATTGGTATTCCCCTACTCTCTTATGAAGACGAATGGAGAGAGAAACGTGCGATTTTCTTCTAACATCAGTTGGGAAAGCCAGAAAAACACAATGAGTTCCAATACCGAAACGATTGGAATTACAGGTTATTCGTTGCTGACCACCAACAAAAACTTCGTTATCGAGCTGAGTTTGAAGAACAAAAACTACCTCTTCAATACACTCAAGATACTAACACCTAAGAATAAGCACTTTTTCGAGTTAGCCACTAGCAAATTTGGTGTAACTATTCCCCCTGCACCACCTACGCAAGTGGCGTACAAAACAATTGCTCATAAAGTTCAGAAGGGAGAGACGCTTTATTCTTTGTCAAGAAAATATAATGTTCAACTAAGTAAAATCCAGTCCGTTAATCATCTTAAGGGGACTAATATCCGTATAGGAGAGACCCTAAAAATTCCTACCGAGAAAAAGATAATAGAAGCCTCCTCAAGAGAAAGAAATATCAACTTGCAAGGGTTCGACCTGATTTCGAACATCGATTCCTTATCTGGATACACATACCGTAATCTAGGGGGATTGGATAAGGTTTATCTCACGCCCAATGCCCAGAATAATAATTTTGCACTCAATGGGATTGTTCTTGAGAACGATCAGAGTGGAATTATATACCATTCTATAGGAGTGAATGGAGCGCGCTTTTCGGATTATAATAAGTGTAGTCTGTTCTTTGAGCAGGTGCCAGCACTCCAGCCCGACTTAATCATTGTTTCCTTGGGTACCAACGAGACATTCGGCAAACTATCAGCCGCTCAATATGATGAACAGGTAAGAATTTTCCTCCAGCAGATACGCACACAGTATGGGGATTGTCCCATTTTGCTAACATCTCCTCCCCCATCGTTATTTAAGCGTAAGATTCCCAATCATCTTTGTGAAGAATATGCTACCATCCTAATAGATAATGCCATTAAGGACAACTATGGAGTATTCGATTTGTATAGTATTCTAGGCGGCGTAGAGGCAATGCCAGAGCTTATAAAGCAGAATTTTATTTCCAATGACCGCATACACTATACCCACGAGGGATATGTATCACAAGGAGACTTACTCTTTGAGGCAATTAAGAACAATTATTTAAAGTATAAAAAGCAATCTAAATAAATATTACTACCTTGAATACAAGTGGTTTATCAGATTTTCTCTATCGTACTCTTTTAGAGAATTTTCCGTACTCTTTTAATGATATCCTATCTAATATAAAGAGTTGGTTCGTTTATGATCCTAAGCATCCTTTACTGTTCAATAGCAGTCTTTTTTTGGGGATGTTTTTGGTCTTTTATTTAGTATATATTTTCACGAAGAAGCATACCTATTTCCGTACGGTATATGTAGGGTTATTTTCGTTATTTTTCTATTATAAAGCAGGCGGAGAATACTTTATACTTCTGGTTCTATCCTCTGCTTTGAACTACTTCTTAGCTGATCAAATCTATAAGAGAGAAAAGCAACAAAGGATTAAGCTCTGTTTTCTGGTGATAAGCATCATAGCGAACTTAGGATTTTTAGGATATTTCAAATATACTAACTTCCTAATTGATAGTTTCAATCATCTTTTTTCAGGGAGATTGCAGTTTCAAGATATCATTTTACCTATTGGTATCTCTTTCTACACCTTCCAGACGATGAGTTACACCATCGATGTATACAGAAACGAGATAGCACCAGCTAAATCATTCTTGGATTTCACCTTTTTTGTATGTTTCTTTCCGCAGTTGGTGGCGGGACCTATTGTAAGAGCTAAGGATTTCATCCCGCAAATTTACCAAAAAATAACCTTAACCAAGAAGGAAACGTCTTTTGCGTTGTTTCTTATCATAGGTGGATTGCTAAAAAAGGCGGTTATTTCTGATTATATTTCGATTAATTTTGTTGATCGAATATTCGACGCACCTAATAGTTATACTCCTTTCGAGAACTTGATGGCAGTATATGGATACTCTTTACAGATTTATTGTGACTTTTCGGGCTATTCCGATATGGCTATTGGGCTTGCTTTGCTTATGGGATTCACGCTTCCTGAGAACTTTCGTACGCCTTACCAATCGAAGAACATTACAGAGTTCTGGCACCGGTGGCATATATCTCTCTCTACTTGGCTAAAAGATTATCTTTATATTCCTTTAGGAGGTAATCGGCAGGGGAGTTTTTGTGGTTATTTATTTCCTTTTGCATTCTTTGCGGGAGCATTAGCTTGGGCTATCTCGGAGAAACCTATCAGTTCTATTCCATTAATAATTGTTTTGGTAAGTATTATTCTATTAGCTTATTCAATATTACTTTCTCCCAACCGAAAGAAATCACTGAGAAGTCATTCTAATCAATTAACCACGATGTTATTGGGTGGATTATGGCACGGAGCCAGCTTAAGATTCATCATCTGGGGGGCATTACATGGGTTTGCTTTAGCATTACATAAGTCTTTCCGAGAAATATTCCCTGAAAAAAGTAATAAAAATAGCTTCCCCTCTAGACGAATACTCCCTATTATATATACATTTATTACGTTTCATTTTGTAGCATTCTGTTGGATATTCTTCCGTGCAAAGGATTTTTCTATAGCAATGAATGTTATTGAAAATATAGGGAAAGTTACCTTTGATCCTCATCAATGGAAAGTAATTATAGAGGGGTATAGGAATATATTTTTATTACTGGTTATTGGTTTTATTTGGCATTTTTTTCCTGCAAAATGGAATCTTTTTTTGAAAAATAGCTTTGAAAAAACCCCTCTAATAGGCAAAGCTCTTATACTTGCTTTTGTTTTTTGGATAGTTTATGCTACCGCCTCCACAGGACCTCAGCCTTTCATTTACTTCCAATTCTAAGAGCAAAATAATAATTAAGTATATTTTAACTTTTATCAAAATATTG
>CAJPPS010000116.1 GCA_905372595.1 uncultured Capnocytophaga sp.
GATAATAGGATTGGTTATATTTTCTTCATCTGAAACCAATTATTTTTGTGCAACGGGAGAAATTTATAAGTTTGTACTCTCTTGGTTATTAGGATATGTGATATGGTTATTATATCTACTAATAGAGGGTTTTTATTACCATAGAAAAAGGAAATATCAGCACAGAAATAGTAATTTATGGATTATTTTTGTGTTTTCTATACTATTTTTAGTGCTTTTTATATTGTTCTTGTTAGATTAATATATATTATGATAGTTGCAATGCATATTTTTTATCGTATATTGGCTTTTATAGGGCTTCTTATAATAGCAGTAATCACAGCAAAGTCTCTTTTGAATCCACATCGTACTTGTGGAACAGGGGATTCTCTTCCATTGCTTTTTTTCTCCTTAATAGCCTATGTTATTTGGACTATGTACCTTATTATAGAGGCTTTCTTATTACATAAAAAGAAAGCTTATGGAAAAAGGAATGCCAACTTAATTCTCTCATTGGTAACACCTTTTATAGCGATTTTAATAATAAAAATTTTATACGAACTATATTAAATATCAGAATTTATGACAGAAGGAAATTTTACAGATTACGTAAAAGTATATGTCCGTTCAGGTAATGGAGGTAAAGGCTCTACACACTTACACAGAGAAAAATTTGTAGAAAAAGGAGGTCCTGATGGAGGCGATGGAGGAAGAGGAGGAAATATAATTATTAGAGGAAATAAAAATCTCTGGACATTGATTCACTTTAAATTTCAGCAGCATTTTAAAGCTGAGCACGGGACAGATGGAGGAGCTAATCGGAGTACAGGAGCCGATGGAGCTGATGAATATCTGGAAGTTCCCTTAGGCACAATGGTAAAAGACGCTCTTACAGGAGAGGTTCTCTTTGAAATCACGACAGATAAAGAAGAAAAAATAGCTCTTAAAGGAGGAAAAGGAGGTTTGGGAAATTGGCATTTTCGTACCTCTACAAATCAGACTCCACGCTATGCCCAACCAGGGATACAGGGTGAAGAACGCGAGCTGCTCTTGGAACTCAAAGTCTTAGCCGATGTTGGCTTAGTAGGCTTTCCTAATGCAGGAAAATCTACTCTTTTATCGGTAATGACTTCTGCTAAGCCTAAGATAGCCGATTATCCTTTTACAACCTTGAAACCAAATTTAGGAATCGTTCAATATCGTGATTTTCAGTCTTTTGTGATAGCTGATATACCAGGGATTATAGAAGGAGCTTCAGAAGGGAAGGGGCTAGGACATTATTTTTTAAGGCATATAGAACGCAATTCTGTTTTGCTTTTCCTTATTCCTGCAGATAGTCCTAATATTGTAGAGGAGTATCATATTTTGCTTAATGAACTTAAGAAATATAACGTAGAATTGCTTGACAAACAGCGTATTGTTGCTATCTCAAAAGCTGATTTATTGGATGGAGAACTTAAAGAATTAATAGAAAAAGAAATTTATTCAGCTTCTTTGGGAGTTTCTTTTTGCTTTATTTCATCTGTTACAGAGCAAGGAATTCTACAGTTGAAAGATAATCTATGGAGGTTGTTGAATCAATTAACTTAATTTATATTTACAAACATTGTTTTATTGGCAAAAATAGTTATTTTATAAAATAAAAATAACTTTTATTTAACTTTTAATTTATTTAAATAATTTGGGGTTTCATTTTTTTTTCCTAATTTTGCCCCCACTTAAATCTAAATTTTTTAGGCTAAATGAAAAGAGCCATAGTTGACTACAAAAAACTTACTAAAGAGATCTTGTCGCTACTTGTAGAAAAATATCCTGAAGGGTATCAAGATAGTGATGTTATTCGATTCAAGAATGCTAAAGGAGAAACAGTTGAGGCACTTGAAGTTCGTACTGATGACACTACTTACTTAGTAAAAGTAAGCACCCGCCTAGCTAATACAATGGAACGTTATGATGAAGATGATGAAGATGATTATTATGGAGAGGGAACTCTAGAAATGTCCAGAGAGGATGAAATCGCTCTAAGGCATAAAAAAGATGCTACTAAAGGAAGTTCTCCTCTTCAAATGGATTTGGAGGACGATGAGGACGATGAGGATGAACGTGATGAATATGGTGATGAAAGTTCAGAAGATGATTACGATGATGAGGAGGAAGATGATGAAGACGAGGAGAATGTAGCAATAGCTAATGAAAGGTAATAGGAGAGCTAGAATAAAAAACAAGAAAAAATTAACTATAATTTATTTTTTATAATTATTCTTTTTTTGTATCTTTGCCCCCGATTTTAAAATACATAATAATCATTTAAATAATATTGGAATGTATCTAACAAAAGAAGTAAAAGCTGAAATTTTCAAAAAACACGGTGGTAGTGAGACCAATACAGGGTCTGCAGAAGGTCAGATAGCCTTATTTACACATCGTATTAATCACCTAACAGAGCACTTACGTGCAAATCGTAAAGATTATAATACACAGCGTGCTTTAGTAAGGCTTGTTGGTAAAAGAAGAAGTCTTCTAGATTATCTGAAGAACAAGGATATCGAGAGATATCGTGCTATTATTAAGGAATTGGGTATCCGAAAATAATTTTACTAATGTAAAAAGAGGGGCTTTTTTGCCCCTTTTTTTCTATAGAAAAAGTTCAAGAAGTAGTTTTTCATTGGAAATAAACAGAGTACAACACAACACTAATTGTTTCATTTTTAATAAAAAAACTTTTATGATTCCAGAAGTAAAAAAAGAAATTATTGCTCTTGGGGATGGGCGTACTATCTCTATTGAAACGGGCAAATTAGCCAAGCAGGCAGATGGTTCAGTAGTTGTACGAATGGGTAATGCAATGCTTCTTGCTACAGTAGTTGCAAATAAGGAAGCTGGTGAAGGAGTAGATTTTCTTCCTCTTACGGTAGATTATCGAGAAAAATTCGCTGCAGCGGGTCGTTTTCCTGGTGGATTTTTCAAACGTGAGGCACGTCCCAGTGATCAGGAAATATTGACAATGCGCTTGGTAGATAGGGTATTGAGACCTTTGTTCCCTAAAGAATATTATTGTGAGGTTCAAGTAATGATTCAGTTGATGTCTCACGATGAGAATGTGATGCCAGATGCTTTAGCAGGCTTAGCAGCTTCTGCTTGCTTGGCTGTTTCTGATATTCCTTTTGATGGTCCTATATCTGAAGTACGAGTAGGGCGTATTAATGGACAGTTCATAATCAATCCAAGTGCTCAGGAACTTACTCAGTCTGATATGGATATAATGGTCGGAGCTTCCAAGGAATTTGTAGCTATGGTAGAAGGAGAAATGGATGAAGTTTCTGAAAAAGATATGGCTGAAGCTATCCATTTTGCACACGAAGCAATTAAGATTCAAATAGAAGCTCAGGAACGATTGAAAGCAAAAGTGGGAAAAACAATTCGTTCTTATGAAGTGCCTCAAGAGAATCAAGAAATTGCTCAAAAAATATACAATTTCTGTTATGATAAATGCTATGCTATTGCTAAGGAGAACACTACTAAGCACGAGCGAGGAGACAAATTTGATTTGGTAAGAGAAGAATGCAAAGCTTTATTTACAGAAGAAGAATTAGTAGAATATGCACCTCTGGTAAGTAAATATTTCTCAAAAGCTCAAAAAGAAGCGGTTCGTAACTTAATTCTTAATGAAGATATTCGCTTAGATGGTAGAAATACTAAGCAAATACGCCCTATATGGTGTGAAGTAGATTATTTGCCTTCTCCTCACGGTTCTTCTATTTTTACTCGTGGAGAGACTCAAGCACTTGCTACTGTTACTCTGGGTACTTCTCGAGAAGCAAATGTGATAGATATTCCTTCAGAACAAGGAGAAGAACGTTTCTATCTGCATTATAATTTTCCTCCTTTCTCTACTGGAGAAGCACGCCCTCTTAGAGGAACGTCTCGTCGTGAAGTAGGACACGGAAATTTAGCTCAGCGTGCCTTGAAAAAGATGATTCCAGAGGATTGTCCGTACACTGTGCGAGTAGTTTCTGAGATATTAGAATCCAATGGTTCTTCATCAATGGCTACTGTATGCGCTGGTACTTTGGCTTTGATGGATGCTGGGATTCAGATGAAGAAACCTGTTTCAGGAATTGCGATGGGGCTTATTACCGATGGAGATAAATATGCTGTTCTTTCGGATATACTTGGTGATGAAGATCATCTAGGTGATATGGACTTTAAAGTAACAGGAACAGCAGATGGAATTACTGCCTGCCAGATGGATATCAAGATTAAAGGACTTACTTATGAAATTCTTGAGAAAGCTCTAGAACAAGCTCGTGAAGGACGTATGCATATTTTAGGTAAAATCACAGAAACTATCGCTACACCTAACCCAACAGTGAAGCCTCACGCTCCTAAGATTGTTCGTCTTGAGATGCCTAAAGAGTATATTGGAGCATTTATTGGAACTGGAGGTAAGAATATTCAAGAACTACAAGAACGTACTAAAACAACTATTGTTGTGGAAGAAGTAGGAGAGCTTGGTATAGTAGAAATATTGGGTACAGATGCTGATGGTATTCAAGAAGCTGTTGATGCGGTATATCACGTTTCTTTTGAGCCTGTAGAAGGAGAAATTTACAAAGTGAGAGTAGCTCGCTTGGTAGATTTTGGAGCTTTTGTAGAGTTTGTTCCAGGTAAGGATTCTCTTTTACACGTTTCAGAAATGGCTTGGGAACGAGTAGAAAAACCTTCAGATGTTCTTAAAGAAGGAGATGTTATAGAAGTAAAATATCTAGGAATAGATCCTAAAACTAAGAAAACTCGTGTTTCTAGAAAGGCTCTTCTCCCCAAACCTGAAAACTATACAGAAAAAAGAGAAAGACCTCACACAGAGAAAAAAGATAAGCCTCATTTTAAGAAAGATAAGGAAAAAAAATAAGTCTTATCTAAAAATAAACATAGAAAATGAAAAGCAGTTCTATAAAGGGC
>CAJPPS010000117.1 GCA_905372595.1 uncultured Capnocytophaga sp.
TGAATATTCTTTATTTTATCTCTATTTGGACTCTATCTAGAATCCGTACAGTTTCCGCGCAAAGATACGAAAAAAAATCATACAAAAATAGAAATTTAATCATTTGTTTCTTTTTCTTCTAAAAGTTCCTTTTCTTCTGCTATCTCATAGGAAGCTATTCTCTTGGAATACTTCACATATAAGAAAGAGGAAACCATCAAGAGTATTCCTAACACTACCAATACCACTACTTTAGAGATTGTGCTAAGGTGTGCTATATCATAGAAAAACAACTTTAACAATGTAAAACCTATTACCGCTATACTACTGACTCTGAGATACTTTTTCTGTCCTTTAATTCCTAATACAAGCATAATAACTGCATAGCCTACCCAGAGAATACTTAAGCCTAACTTATAACTAGAAGATGACCCAAATAAATCTGTCCAGTGTAACCATTCACTACTAGCCACCCATAAGATAAGGGTATGGAGCGCAAGTTCTGGTAACTTTGTATCCTTAACCTTGAGAATATTACTCTGTAATAATTTATAGGTACTCCATACCAAGTTTGCCAAGGAGAACAAACCTATATAGCGTATTATCAAATACATTATATTAGCATCTTCTGTGAGATACAACTCTCTGAGTTCACTGAGGAGATATAATCCCTGAGTGATAAAAAGCACTATCAGTAAAAGATTGAAAGCCATTATGTGAAATGCGATAGTCTCCTTACGAATAAAATGTAAATAAATCCACGTGAATACACTCAGATAATTCATTGTATAAATGAGTATCCATATTCTTTCCATATTATAGATTCCATCATAAACATATACAGAATAAAATTCTACATTTTCAGAAAGCATAAAGATTTTCAGCTCCCAATAATTATATATTTCTATCAAAAAGGTAACATAAATAGCCAGAACAAGCAATATATTAATCAAATAATCAAAAATTCCATTTGATTTCTCCCTATATTTTGTATTAAAATAAGAAATAACACCTATCACCATACAATAAAGAAGAGAATTTAGGAATAACACATTGTAAAAAGCAATATGCAAATTAATATCCTGTAGGTTTTCTATCCAATCTTTGAAAAGACTAAGAGTTCCTAAGGAGAGTACTATATAGGAGATCCGCTCATACATAGGAAGTCCTTTTGTACGCCCTATCCAGAAGAGACCAGCCGCTTCAATTCCCCAGAAAAGAGTAATCCAAGAACCTTCAAAGTAAATAGGAATCGTAATGGTAAGGAATGATAATGCCAATATTAGGCTCAAGTACTTGAGCTCTTTTGCATAGTCTCGCTTCCAAGTATAATAACTAATACCTGCGTGAAAAAGAGCGTTCAACAGTGTAAAAGTCGTTAAATAACCCTGAGAACTAGAGAAAAATGTTGTAAAACTGAAAGAAACCCCTACTATATAGAAAACAAGTGTATTTGATAATAGAATTAATAAATCACCTATAATGAATTTCTCCTTACCCAAAAGCTTTCTTCCTATAAAAGCAAAGTGGAATATCAAGTAGAAAATCAAGTTAAAAGTAAAATACATTCCTTGTTCTTCTGGATACTTTACTGTATAGAGTGTCAGGTAAAGTAGCCACGTAAAGAAGAATGCCGTATGATAGAGAACTCGCCATTGCTTATAAAAAGAAATCACTAAAATCCCTATATTAATAATTGCCACATAGGAGAAAAGTACCGCCTGATGACCCTGCCCATTACTTAAAAGAAAAGGAACAGCATAGCCTCCCACCATCCCTATCAAGGCTATTACCTGCTGATTATACTTCAGGGCAAGCCACACAGTAGCTACTGTTACAAAGAACATTCCTGCAAAGGCAACCCCTGTAGGAAATAGTTGGTAAAAATCATAGGCTACATAGGTAAGAAAGTAAAAAATAGCCATCGCTCCACTAACTAAGACCGCACTGAAGCTTTCATATTTGGATTTTAAATAATAACCTACCCCAAAGAGAACTCCTCCTGTGAGATACCCCAGAATAATACGCATTGTAGGGCTAATCAAATTATGGTCAATAGAGTATTTCACACCTATAAATACCCCTATAAGAATAATGGCTATTCCTATTTTGTTGAATAAATTCTCTCCTATAAAGCGCTCCCAATCAGATTTTTTTATCTCTTTTTTAGGATTGGTTGGAGGCAATACAGGAGTTTTTGTTTCTACTTCCTGAAGAGGACTTACTTCCTCTTGGGAAAGTGTAATTTCCTCTTCTTGAGGAGCTGTTGCTATTTTTTCTTCTGTAGGAATGATTATTGCTTCTTGAGGAAGAATTGACTCCCTTTCATCAGAAATTGTAACTTTTTCTTCAGTAGTAAATCGCTCCTTTTCTGAAGAGATAACCACCTTTTGTTCTATTTGAGGAACAGGAATTTCCTCCTCCTGAACTACCTGCAAAGGTTCCTCTTTAGATAATTTTGAAGGAGATAGACGATCTAATCGATCTTGTATTTGTAATAATTTCTGGGAGAAATAAGATTGGTACTGAAGGATACTATCCAACTTTTCTTCCAGCAAATTCCATTTATCTTCTGGTGTCATAGTATAGATTTAGTAAAGGATAATGGTTCATTAATAACTTTATTATTTCTCACATTTAAGATAATCAGCAAAACAGTTTCTTTTGCTTTATTTGTCTTATTTTCCAGGAAATAAGAACAAGTCTTATAGAAATAATGAGGCAAAGATAAGATATTATTTTGAGTATTTCTACTTTTTTTCGTATTTTTGCGTTTTTCTCTACAAAATACATATGGATTTTGAACGTATCAAAGAAAAATTAGCCATCCTAGCCGATGCTGCCAAGTATGATGTATCCTGCTCCAGTAGCGGAAGTAATCGTAAGGGAAAGAAAGGAGAGCTAGGAAATGCTGCCTTTTCAGGAATCTGTCATTCTTTTACGGAAGATGGTAGATGTATTTCGTTGCTCAAAATCCTCCTTACGAATCATTGTATTTATGATTGCGTGTATTGTGTATCTAGGCGAAGTAATGATATACAACGAGTAGCTTTCAGCGTACAGGAAGTAGTGGATTTAACTATCAATTTCTACCGAAGAAATTATATAGAAGGACTTTTCCTGAGTTCTGGAGTATTCAAAGACCCTGATACTACAATGGAACGATTGGTAAGAGTTGCTAAAAAATTACGATTGGAAGAACATTTTAATGGTTATATTCACCTAAAAACAATCCCTGGAGCAAGTGATATTCTCATTCACGAAGCAGGGCTCTATGCCGACCGTCTTTCTATTAATCTTGAAATTCCTACTAAAGAAGGACTTAAGCTTCTTGCCCCTGAAAAAGACCACAAGCAAATGCTTGTTCCTATGCAACAGGTCAAAAATGAATTGGCTATCACGGCTTTAGAAAAGAAAAAATTCAAACATACTCCAAAATTCGCTCCTGCTGGACAAACTACTCAAATGATTATCGGCGCTACCGACGAAACAGACCAAAAAATCATCTCAGTAGCGAACTATATGTACAATAAATTTCAGCTTAAACGTGTTTATTATTCAGGGTATGTGCCTGTACTAACCGATAATCGCTTACCTTCTTTACAATCACAAGTGCCTATTGTGCGGGAGAACAGACTCTATCAAGCCGATTGGCTAATGCGCTATTATGGCTTTGATTCTCAAGAGATTCTAACCCCAGAACAACCTTTTTTAGACCTAGAAATAGACCCTAAACTTGCTTGGGCTTTGCGTAACCAACACTTATTCCCTGTAGATGTGAATACCGCCCCACGAGAACTCCTTTTGCGTATCCCTGGGGTAGGAGTCCATTCGGTAGAGAAGATACTTTTGGCACGTACTTTCCAGAAGCTCACGGTGTATTCTCTCAAACAAATAGGCGTCGTTCTGAGTAGGGCAAAGTATTTCATCACTTGTAGCGGTTCTACACCCTTAGCAGGAACGATGGACAGCCTTTCCTTGCGTCGGTTACTGATTAAAAACATCCGTAGCAAGCATAATGCACTCTTCACAGGGCAGCTTTCTTTTGATTTTCCAGAAACTATTAAGACTTCTACACCTTGACACATCTTGTTTATGATAATAGCTTTGAGGGCTTTCTCACGGCTGTATTTATAACCTTTTCTCACCGCTATCAGGAGGTTATTATTAGCCCTCAGTCAAGCTATCTTCCTACTCTTTTTGGCGAAGAAGTAACTATATACACCGATTTGGATCAGGCGAAAAGGGTATTAACCAAAATAGAAACTACTTGGGGTAGGGAGGGAGTTTCTATTTTCTTAAAAGCTTTCCTTTCTCAAGAAGAAAAAATAGAAAACGCTCTATTAGAAGCCATTCAGATGATGGTAAAATACCCAAAAGAAAACGTATTACAGAACTTTGCCAATGAAGCAATTGTACGCATACACAATGCATCTAAGAGCGTAGGGCGCGAAGTGCATCGACTTAAAGAGTTTATTCGCTTTGAGAAGGTCGGTAACCTATATTTTGCTAAGATTTCTCCTCAATATGAAGTGTTACCCCTTGTAGTACCCCACTTTAAAGTCCGTTTCTCTGATCAAGAATGGGTGCTTTATGATGTGCAAAGGCAATATGGCTTCCATTATGACCTGTCAGAAGTAGTTGCCTTTACTCCTGAACATAAAGATTTCGGTAAATTAGCCCAAAACTCAGACAATTATCAAGCTCTTTGGAAAACCTACTTCCAACATATCAATATCTCAGAGCGAAAGAACAAACGGCTACAATTGCAGTTGATGCCTAAACGCTATTGGGAATATCTTCCTGAGGTAATAAAATAATAGACTATACAAAACAATGAAAATCAGATAAATATAAGAACATCAATTTCTTTTTGAAAAAAAATATTTTTTTCTTTGTCAATTACAAAAAAGATTGTATCTTTGCACCGTCTTTGAAAGAAGGC
>CAJPPS010000118.1 GCA_905372595.1 uncultured Capnocytophaga sp.
GTTATAAATGTATTATATAGCTTTACATCTTTTTTTGAGCCATTCCTGCTGTTCTTTGCCTACAAGAGGGCTTATTTTTTCTTCTACCCAAGCGTTGTAATCATTAAGCCACTTGCGTTCTTCCTCAGTAAGGAGGGAAACCTCAATGGCTCTTGTATCCAACGGGCAAATAGTAAGCGTTTCCAAACGGAAAAATTCGCCAAACTCACTTTTTCCAGCTTTCTGTACAGTTACAATATTCTCTATACGGATACCATAACGCCCTTCGCAGTAGCAACCAGGCTCATTGGAGCATACCATATGCTCGAGCAAAGGAATATCTCGTAATTCCTTACGGATATTCTGAGGGCCTTCGTGTACACATAAGTAACTACCTACTCCGTGCCCTGTACCGTGCCCAAAATCTCGCATATGCTTCCAGAGGATTGCTCTAGTAATGGAATCCAGCTGAACTCCGCGAGTTCCTACAGGGAAAGTAGTTGTACTAAGAGTAATCATAGCTTTCATTACCAGCGTATAATCTGTTTTGAACTCCTTAGAGAACTCTCCCAGCGGGATCACACGGGTAATATCGGTAGTTCCTTCGGTGTAGTGTGCTCCTGAGTCTATCAGGATGGTTCCTTTGTTGGATAAGGGTACAGGAGGATTATCCGTAGCGTGATAATGAACAATAGCTCCATTTCCTTCATATCCTATTATTTTAGCAAAACTATTCCCTAGAAATCCTTCTTGTTCTGCTCGGAACTTATCAAGGATTTGTCCTAAGGAGTATTCAGTAAGTTCTACTTTTCCTATATTTTTGTCAAGCCAACAGAAGAAATTGGTAAGAGCCACACCGTCCTTAAGCATCGCAGTACGGAATCCCTCTAGTTCGGTTTCGTTCTTAACGGCTTTGATAAGCTGAATAGGGGAGGGCTCTATATATAATGTATTTTTATCCTCAATGGCATTATATATGGACTGATTAGCATCGGGTGAAAGTAGGATTTTCTGATTCTTTAGCCCTGCGAGTTCTTCAAAAAAAGATTGATAATCTTTAAGTTCAATACCCTGTTCCTTAAGATACTCCCTTACAGAAGTATTGCATTGTGCTACATCGGCAAAAAGAGTTGCCTCATTAGGGGTAATGCATAGGTAAGAGAGAAAAACAGGATTAAAATCTACATCATTCCCACGAAGATTAGTTGTCCAAGCCACTTCATCGAGAGCAGTTATAAGATAGTGTGATATTCCTTTTTCTTTTATTTTGGTTTTAAGGTTGGTTATCTTATTTTTTGCTGATTCTCCGGCATATTTTTCAGAACGAACACGAATTTCTTTTCTATTTTCCTTAGGACGATCTTTCCATATTTTATCAATAAGAGGATTATCCACCAAGGAGATTTCTTTTTGCTTAAGAGTATGAGTCAGTAAGTTCCAAGTATTATGAGGAGTACAAAGAGCATTACAACCCACCTTAGCCCCCTTAGGAAGCTCAGAGAGTAACCATTCTTCACTGATAGGAGCTCCTGGAGTTCCTTCTATAAAGAAATCTATTCCTGTACCAGTAAGTTCATTTTTAGCCTGTACTAGATAACGACCATCCGTCCAGAGAACAGCTTTGTCCTGCGTAATAAAAACATAGCCAGCAGAGCTATTAAAACCAGTAATCCACTTGCGTTCTTCCCAATATTCAGTGAAGTACTCACTCATATGAGGATCTGCATTGAAAACTACAAAAGCATCCAATCCATTAGCTTTCATCTCATTGCGTAGCAACGATAATTTCTCTTTTGTTGTCATTATTTTTTATAATTTAAAAAGGTGATGTGATTCAATAAAAACTATCTAGAAATACTTCAGTGGCTCCAGCTCCATAAAGAGCATAATTAGCATCCTGATAAGTAATTCCCTTGTATCTGGAAAACAAAACTTCCAGCTCAGCACGCAGTATTCCTTCGCCTACTCCGTGAATAAATATAATCTGAGAGAATTTCCGCTCCATAGCTAGTTCCAATTGGAATTTAGCAACTTCTATTTGTCTGTTCAATATATCAAAATTAGTCATTCCGTGTGTGTTGGCTACCAATTTTTCTATATGTAAGTCTATTTCAAGAACAGAAGTTCTCTTTTTCTTTGCTCTTTTACTTATAGATACATTTTTCTTTGTCTTTTTTTCTTCCTTCAGAGAAGAATTTGTAAATTTATGATATTCAATAGGAGTATTTTTATCCACTTTTACTACTTTTTTCTTAGGAAAAGTAATAATAATACCATTTTCCATTCTTATAGAGACCTCTTGTGGAGTAATTTTGGTAACCACTCCACTGATAAGCTCATCTATTACTTCTACATTATCACCTATTTGTAACATCATTTCTATTATTTACAAAGGAAAATTATTCTTCAGGTTCAAGTCCTAGTTCGCGTGCAGCTATTTCACGCATTTCTACCTTACGGATTTTTCCAGAGATAGTCATAGGAAATTCATCAACAAATTTCCAATATTTAGGTACTTTATAATGAGCAATTCTATCCTTACAGAAGGCACGGATTTCTTCTTCAGTAATTGTAATTCCTTCCTTAGGTTTTATCCAAGCCATAATTTCTTCTCCATATTTTTCGCTAGGTACTCCAATAACTTGAGCATCCATAACACCCTTATAAGTGTATAGGAAATCTTCTATTTCCTTAGGAGAAATATTTTCACCTCCACGAATAATTAGGTCTTTGATACGTCCTGATATATGAATATATCCTTCTTCATCCATCATAGCTAGGTCTCCAGTGTGCATCCAGCGTTGTTCGTCTAATACTTGCTTAGTAGCGTCAGGGCTATTCCAATACTTAAGCATTACAGAATATCCACGTGTACAGAGTTCGCCACTCTCGCCACGCTTAAGAATTTCGTGAGTTTCTGGGTTTATAATCTTGATTTCTAAGTGGTCGTGAATTGTTCCTACAGAATAAATTTGCTTCTCGAAAGGAACGCCTATTTTTGTCTGAGTAGAAACAGGGGAGGTTTCGGTCATACCATAACAGATAGTAATCTCGTGCATATTCATTAGTTCCTTTACTTTTTTCATAATCTCAGGAGGGCACAAGGATCCTGCCATTACTCCAGTACGTAAAGAAGAAAGATCATAGGACTTCTGTTCCATTTCTTGTAATTCTGCTATAAACATAGTAGGAACTCCATAGAGAGAAGTACAACGCTCTCTTTCCACCACTTGTAAGGTCTTTACAGGATCAAAGCTATCATTAGGTATCACCATAGTAGCTCCGTGTATTGTACAAGCCAGATTACCTATAACCATTCCAAAACAGTGATAAAAAGGTACAGGGATACATACTCTATCAGAGTGAGTATAGTTCATTCTTATACCTATGAAATAAGCATTGTTCAATATATTATGATGTGATAAGGTTACCCCTTTGGGATTACCTGTAGTGCCAGAGGTATATTGGATATTTACAGGATCATCAAACTGTACTTTTTCCTCACGCTTACGTAAGGTTTCATCAGAAATGCGTTCTCCTTCCTTGAGGAAACGCTCCCAACTCTCATCCCAGAAGATAGCCTTACGGATAGTATCAGTGAATTCCCGAGCATCATCCATCATTTTTTTATAATTGCTACTCTTAAACTGAAGAGCTGCAAACATAACGGATAATCCCGATTGGTTAATTACATAAATAAGCTCACTGGTACGATAAGCGGGATTGATATTCACCATTATAGCACCTATTTTTGCAGTAGCATATTGTAAAAGAGTCCATTGGTAACAGTTAGGCGACCATATCCCTACACGGTCACCACGCTTTACACCCAAGGCGATAAGTCCTTTCGCTACCTGCACAACTTGGTTGTAGAACTCTTTATAGGTAGCTCTATAGTTCTGGTGAGCACAAATAAGAGCTTCTTGGTCTGGATATTTCTCAACTGTTTTTCTTAAATTTTCATCAATCGTTTCTCCTAATAAAGGTATAGAAGAAGCTCCGTGAACATAAGCATACATTGTATTCATAATATTAGGATTTTTTTCTCATACGCATATTCAAAAACTCTATTCCCAAAGAGAATGCTATCGCAAAGTATAAGTACCCCTTAGGAATAGCTCCGACTTCCTGCCCAAGAACAACAGAATGTGACAAATGCATACTTTCTGTGATGAGCATAAAACCTATAAGAATAAGGAAAGAAAGCGCCAAAATCTGAATTGAAGGGTTATTATTTACGAAATTACCTACAGGAACTGCAAAAAGCATCATAATTCCCACCGAAAGAATAACTGCTATTATCATAATTAATAGAGCTCCATTGAGCCCATTAGTCATTCCTACGGCTGTAAGAATACTATCCAAGGAAAAGATAATATCAATCATAAGTATCTGAGCTATTGTAGCTGTAAAGGAAGTTTTTACTGATTTTCCAGCTTCGTTAGAATCCGTAATATGCTCTATATGATTTACTTTTGAGTGAATCTCTCTTGTAGATTTGTATAGAAGAAATATTCCTCCTACTAAGAGAATAAGAGCTTGTCCATTAAAATCAGCTTTACACCACCCATAATCAAAACTCAAGAAAGGATCTTTTAGCTGTACCAGCCAAGAGATACAGAATAATAATGCAATACGAATAAACATAGCTAAGAATAATCCTACACGTGTTGCTTTTTTTCTTTGCTGTTCAGGAAGTTTTCCCGTTACTATAGAAATAAATATTACGTTGTCTATTCCTAAAACAATTTCTAGAAAGGTAAGTGTGAGCAATGCCACGATTGCATCTACAGTGAACAAATGTTCTATCATAATTCAATAATTTACAAATGTGAAATTCTAATTTTATATGAAAAAGCAAATATACTAAAAATTTTCAAATATATCAAAGGT